>QNFE01000036.1 GCA_003645455.1 Gammaproteobacteria bacterium
GAGATTGCTTCGTTCCTCGCAATGACGGACAAGGTAGAGATTGCTTCGTTCCTCGCAATGACGGACAAGGTAGAGATTGCTTCGTTCCTCGCAATGACGGACAAGGTAGAGATTGCTTCGTTCTTCGCAATGACGGCAACTGATGCCTCGCAATTGTAAAGGTCAGGTAATTCTTAGGACAGTTTTCTAATTTTATCATTTTAATGATATAATTTAATATTTCTATGAGATAATAATGAGAAACAATAATGATGACAAAACACTAAAAAGAAACTATATTCAAAAATATATGTATCTGTTTAGTGAATATGAGTTGGTAAAAAATGGCAAGCATCCAAGATTTCGTTTTGCCAAAGATTTTTATCATAATTATGATGCTGATAGGAGAAGTTTTTTAAAGTATTATAATCGTTATAAATAAAACGGTAAAGATAGTGATATAAGTCCTCATAAAAGAGGACCAAAATACAACACACCCGCAAACCTTTACCTTTTATAGAGAACAAAGTGATTGGTTTGCGAACAAAAGGCTTGAATAAATATGAAATAGTTAATATACTAAAACCTAAATTAAAATCAAAGACACCATCTTATTCAGGCACATATAACGAGACCTATGAAACAGAACAAACGCAGAATCATCAAGAATAAGCAGGTGAATTAGCCAATTTGGATGCCCAACAAAATAAATCATTAAATAGTTATGCTGTTGATGTTATCCGTAAAAGAGCATTGTAGATGGAAAATTTTAATAATTTAAAAATCATAACTCCATTAGAACTTTTTAAAGAGAGGTAAAACAATATGCATACCAACGAATTATTAGAATAAAAATATAAAACCCAAAAAAACTTTACAAGAAAGCACAAAATACAAAACAAGATTATTTTGATATAATCAAGCAAGAGGCAGAAAAATTATACCAAGAAAAAGGTTGGGTTATTGAGTATGATACTCATAACAACCAAAAAACCTAAGAGTTTATAATTGTTTGCTATCGCTGCTTGCAAAGACAACCTATTTTTTTATATTTGTTTATGTCTTTTAGGTATTAAAACTCTATTTGCACACCAAAAAATGGCATAAAACCCATACTTGTCATCTCTTGGGGTTTGTCAATTTTATCATATTCGTTGCCATACTCATACCCTACTACATTCCTTTTAAAAGTGATATTTTGTAAATCAATATAAAAATTTAATTTAGCAGTATCGTATAAAATTGTTTTATCAAATCGCAAATCAATTTTATAATAATCTGGCAGGCGGTCGCTGTTATATTGGTTGTGAATAGGAGCATAATAATTGGTGCCATCGGGGGCTTGTTTTTGCACTCTACCGATAACTTTGGTAAAGGGTGCGCCAGTGTGATATTTGGCTTTAATACCCCAACTCCATTGGCGATTTATCGGGTGATTATATACCAAAGTTAAGTTATGCGGTTGCTCGCCCTCAAAGCTTGTTTTGCCGTGGATTTTGCTGTCTCTTGTTGACTGTAAATATGAGTAACTCAACCACCCATAACTGCCGTTTTCTTTGTTATGTTTGAGGTATAAATCTGCCCCATATGCCTCGCCCGTTTCTTCATTTTTATAATTATCAGGAGAGTTTTTTGTAGAAAAGTGGGCAACCAGATTTTTCATAGGTTTGTGATATATTTCAATTTGTGAAAACCATTGAGGGTTATAGGTGCTCTGTAATCCTATCGTTCGCTGTTCTGCCTCGGTAAAGCTAAGTGATGGATTTCCCAATCCATCTAAGAGTTGATAACCCTCGGGCATTTGTAAATATCTGCCCCATGATGAGGTTAATTTGTGTTTGTCGGTAAGATCATATTCGGTGGCAATCCTCGGCGATATGCCTTGAATATTTGTATCATCGTCTCCTGTAATTGTGCTATATCTGATACCTGCGATCGTTTTAAATTTGTCGCTATGTTGCAGGCTTTGTTTGATATAACTTACCATTTGGTTAAAATATAGGGTTTTATTGATTTGATAAGAATTTGCCCCGGTAAGAGTCCAGCCTAAATCAGTATTTTCAGGAGGTTCGACAATATCCATTTTTAAAGGCGCTTTATAATATTGTAAATCAAGCCCATACGAATAGGATGTATTTTTGTTTATAGTCTGCTTTAATCGCGGATACCATTGCACGGATTCTATTTTATTATACAAATAATATGGCTCATTTTTAAAAGGATTCGTGCCTACTTCAATTTGCTCTGACATCCGGTTATAGGTAAGTGGTGCTAAAAAAGAGTAGGTTTGATTTATCATTTTTTGATACAAAAAACTCAACACATTATAATTGACATTATAATGCACCTTGCCTTTTAAATTCGGGTCAGCTTTTGCCGATGCCTCGGTTGTAAGTTCTAATTTATCCCCTGCGGATATATAAAAAACATCAAACTTGCCGTTTTCTAACTCTTGATGATAATTGGCACTTAAATCATAAAATTTTGGCACAAGGGTAAATTTATTTTGCTCGTCCTCTTCGTTATCACTATTTGCCATATTAGAAAATTTATCAGGTGACATCAGGGCATCTATATATGATCTGCGATAGGTTAGATAAAAACTTTTGTCCCCACTTTGACTCAATGGTCCTTCCAACAAAAAAGATGAGGCATAGGTGCTAATATCATATTTTTGATGGAATCTATCTTTTTTTGGCTCTCGCAAACGCACATCAATCACTCCGCCGAGTTTATCATCATATTGCACCGGAGCTCCTGATAAAAAAATATTAAAATCCTCCACTAAATCAGGATGCAGAACAGAATTTATCCCGCCCCAGTGAAACAAATACCAAACCGGCATATAATTTATCCAAGTGACATTATCTCTTAAATCCGAGCCACGGATATATACCTGTCCTCTGCTATCGGAGGCTGCGACAACCCCTGGCAATGATTGCAAAACCTTGATGGGGTCACCTTGCGAACCTGCGCTTTTAGTTAATTCTTGTTTATGCAAGACAATTTTGGAGGCTTTTTGTTTAATTCTATCTGCTACCACCTCTAATGATGCCCCTGATACAACCTGCGGATAAAGATAAAATTTATAATTTTTATGCTTTGACAAATCAATACTCAAAGGTTCAAAACCCATCGCCATAATTTTTATTTTTTTATTTTTTTGATTATCATCAAGCCGTGCCTGCCCTTTATCATCGGTAGTTAAATAATCTCCATCAATAAATACAATCTGTGCCTCGGGCAAAATATCGCCTGTGCCTTTTACCAAAACAGTTAAAACAGCCTGCTCTGATAAAACAACAGATGCCATAAAAAAAGATAACAATAATAAATATAAATTTTTCATAGGATAGCACTATATAAAAAATGTTATAATAACAGATTTTTACCGAAGACTTTTATATAAACTTATTATGATTAAAAAAATATCTATCTTACTGATTGTCTTGGTTGTCGTTTTTTTTGTAACACAACAGGTCACATCCTTTGGCAAAAAGGATCAAGAACCTGTTTATTTTGAGCTGCAATCAATGGACGGCAAAACCTACTCTATGGACGACTTTAAAGGCAAAATAATTGTGGCTAATTTCTGGGCGACTTGGTGTCCGCCGTGTCGGGCGGAGATGCCTGCTTTCAATCGTGCCTATGCCAAATTAAAAGAGCGAGATATTGTGTTTATTGCTTTTAACATCGGCGAGAAAAAAGAAGTTATAGAAAAATTTTTAAAAACTACCAAGATTGATTTCCCCATAATGCTTGATATGTCTTCCTCTACATTCAGAGCTTGGGGCGGACAAGGTTTACCGACTACTTTTTTTATTGACAAAGATGGCAAAATTGTTAAAAAAATTACCGGGCAAAGAGAATGGGATTCACCACAATGGTTAAAAAAAATAGTATCAGTTGGCAAAATATCACTTGATGATCTTGTAAAATAAAACAACAAAATGAATAAATATATTTATGGTTTAAATGCCGTTTATGAGTTAGTTAAAAGCCGTCCAGAGGATATTAAATCGATCTGGTTAAATGACGATAAATCTCTTAGAAAACAAAATCTTATAAAAATCTTAGATGATCTAAACCTACCCTATCAAATCCGCCCAAAACAAGACTTTATCCAGCTTATGCCTCGTAGCGATAACCATCAAGGAATAGTCGCATTTGTCATAAAAATCAAAGAATATAAAGATAAATCTTGGCTTTTAAAACGACTAAAAGAAAACGAGCAAGAGCAGATGACAATTTTAATCTTAGATTCTATTTTAGACCCCCAAAACTTCGGTGCAATTTTACGCTCGGCGGTTGCTTTTGGTGTTGAAATCATAATTATCGGCAAACATAACAATGCCCCATTGAGTGCCACCACCTATAAAAGTGCCGCAGGAGCAGTGGAACATTTATCAATCGTGCAAGTTAACAATTTAAACCAACTGTTAGGCTCACTAAAAGATGCAGATTTTTGGATTTATGGACTTACAGGCGAGGCAAAACAAAATATCGCAGAGATAAAATTTGACAAAAAAAGAGCTTTAATTTTAGGCTCGGAGGGTGCAGGAATTCGTCATCTTGTCAAAGAAAATTGTGATTTTTTGGTTAAAATCCCAATCAATAAAAAACAAGAGAGCCTAAATGTATCAGTCGCCTGTGCTGTGGTTTTATACCATCTATCTTTATAAAAGTTATTTTGGAGGTGGTGCGTAAGCTGCCACTCTTGCAACTTGTTGCAACATCATAAATTAAAGGATCTCAAAGGACAAGAACATAACAAAAAAAAACAAGTGTCGATATCGCATGATAATGTTTGAACTTCGTTCAAAAAATGGTAGCTCACACACCACCTCCGATAGGAGTGCATAAAATCAGTTATCTAATCTTTTGCGAAGCTCTGCATAGGATATATTAAAATCTTTTGCCACAGTAGCAGGATCTAAGTTATATTTTGTTATCATAACAACAGCATTTTTATAAGCACCTCGTTCCATGCCACGTTCCATGCCTTTCTCCATGCCTATTGCATAACTTGGTAAGTTTTCCCAATCAATTACACTTAACATTTTTTCCACCTCTATAAAAGTATTTTTTAAATTTCTGTTCCCTGATAATGTCTCTAACATTAACATATTGTTTTTAAATTCATTTGAATTTTTTGATATTTGTTTCAGTCTCTTAGCGAGATATAATAACACATCTTTTTCTTTTTTGTTTTTAAAATCACAAAGCACCGCTAAAATTAGTGCTTCTGGTTTGTCTATCTTGATTAAATTTTCACAATCTATGTTATGAATATCTATAATTTTATACTTGTAGTTTAGATTATTTTCAATTATTTTGTCTGATATATTTAGTTTTTCTTTGCCGATATAAATCACAAATTGGTTTATGTTGTGTTGCGGATGTGCCTTGTTTTATGTCAGTATAATAACGCAACATTCTGTTTGGCATTGTTTTGTCGTTATTGTTTTGAATTTCAATATGTAATATTTGTTCTTTATTGTTTATTTTACATATAGCGACTATGTCAGCCTCTCGGTGCTCTATTCGCAATAACTCTTTATCAACAAGTTGAATATCTGTTATATTTATTTTTAAAATATAGTGGGCTATTTCACGTGTGATAGCGGTTATTATTTTTTTGCTTATTATGTCTTTTTGCATATTGCATATTATAACTATTCTTGATTTAGGGGTTTATTTTTTTGTTTGATGAGATATTTTTGTGTTTGTAAATTGTGTTATCATATTGTTTTTTTGAAACTATAATATAACTATGACCAAAATATTTCAAACTCAGGTTTTAAATAAATTTATTAAAGAGCAACAAGAACAAAACCCAGATTTAATACAGCAAAGATACCAAAAATTCAAAGAATATCAAAATAAAAAAGATGATGTAAAGAAATTCAAAGAAGAAAAATATCAAGACGGCTTTTTGACCGATGTTTTTGAAAATTGTTTAGGTTATACCAAAGATACCACCACACTTAAAAATTTTAACCTTGAACGAGAAAAACAAAATAGCCAAGACACCAAAAAAGCCGATGCTGCGATTATCATAAACAATGAGGTTATAGGAGTAATTGAATTAAAGTCATACCGAGATGACAACAGAACCTTATATAAACATGTGCCTCAACTTTTTAATTATCTCACCTCTCATCAAAACTGCCAATATGCAATTATTTCAAACTTTGATGAAATAAGATTTTACATTCAAGATCAAACCGCTTTTGAAAAATTCAACCTCTTTGAAATGGATGAGGAGGAATTTTATAAACTCCACACAATCTTATCCTATGAAAGTTTGAAAGATAATATCCCCCAACAGATAAAACAAAAATCCGTGCATTTTGATAAAGACATATCCGAGCAGTTTTACAAAGATTATGTTAAATTCAGAACAACGCTTTATGACAATATAATAAAAAATAACTTAAAGCCCATCATAACGAACGAACGAAGCGGAATGAGGCAAAATTTCTTAAAGCAAACCACAACCCAAGAGACTGCCACGGCTTCGCCTCGCAGTGACGAGCAGTCCGTCATTGCGAGCGAGCCCGCGAGTGCCTGCGACATTAAACCGCCTTGTGCAGGGGTGTCCGTCATTGCGAGCGAGCCCGCGAGTGTGGCAATCTCCCGCCGAAATCACCAATTAAAACTTTTAAATCTCACCCAAAAACTAATTGACAGAATAGTTTTTATATTGTTTGCCGAAGACACAAATCTTTTGCCAACCAATACAATTCCACAAATAATAAAAAACCACGAGAGCCAAGTCACCGATTTATCTCTTTTTGAATTTTATAAAATCTATTTTAAAGCCATAAATGAAGGCAACAAAAAATTAAATATCAACCAATACAACGGCGGATTATTCGCAGACGATACAACTCTAAACAACCTTAAAATAGATGACGAAGTCCTACAAAATCAAGCTGCCAAATTATCCGCTTATAACTTTGGATCAGATATTTCAGTAAATATTTTAGGTAGCATCTTTGAGCGAAATATAGCAGGCATAGAGGAGTTAACCGCCCAAATTCAAAATATACCATATGACCCAAAACAGAGCGAAAGAAAAAAGAAAGGTGCATTTTACACCCCAGAATACATAACAAAATATATAGTTGATAACACAATCGGCACACTCTGCCAAAACAAAAAAGAGCAGTTAAAAATAACCAATATCCAAAAACCAAAAAACCATAAAAAACTTAACCTTCAAGAGACACAAACAAAAGAAAATCTAACAGAATATAAAAACTGGTTGCTTGATTTAAAAATATTAGACCCTGCCTGTGGAAGTGGAGCTTTTTTAAATCAAGCATTGGAGTTTTTAATAACCGAGCATAAAACATTGCAAGAGGATTTTTTATTATTCCGTGATATATTCCACCAACACGACATAAATAAATCCATCTTAGAAAACAACCTATACGGAGTTGATATAAACGAGGCAGCAACCGAAATCGCAAAACTATCCCTATGGCTCAAAACTGCGGATAACCGGCGACCGCTGACAAAACTTGCCAACAAAATAAAATGTGGTAATTCCCTGATAGACGACAAAACCATAACAGAAAATGCTTTTAACTGGCAGGCGGAGTTCCCCGAGGTATTTAAAAATGGCGGTTTTGATGTTGTCATAGGCAATCCGCCTTATGTGAGGAATACCATGCTATCGAAAACGGACAAAAAATTTTATAATAAAAATTATTTTGTCGCCCACAAACAATATGATTTATATGTGCTATTTAATGAATTGGCGCTAAAAATAACAAAAAATAATGCAAGAATCGGTTTTATACAGCCAAATAAATTTTTGTCAGCAGACTACGGAATAAATACAATTAATTTTATCGCTCATAATTCTGATATTATGAAAATATATAATGTTTCCCTTGATAAGGTGTTTGAAGATGCTTCTGTTTATCCATATGTTTTTATTTTTAAAAAGAACACTTTTGACAGCAATATAAAAGTTAGCAATCTTTCAATTTTTAATGTTTGCAAAAAAGAAAATTTAATTGGTTTTGAAAATCAAATAAAATCAAATAAAATAATAGACAGAATTTTTAGTTTATCAAATAAATTATCGGAACATACAGATTCAATAAAAAGAGGAATACCAAACAAAAAAATTATTTTATCTGATGATGGAGTTTATAATGCTGTTTCATCTACCGATTTATTATCGCCATATTCAATAACAAAAATTTCAAATAAAATAACTTACAAAAATAAAAAATATGAAAGTGAAAGAAAAAATGAATTTGATAAAAATATAATTTTATTACCAAGAACAGTATTAAAAATTAGAGCAATATTGTCTGATAAAAATACCCACATATTGGATAGAATTTACTACATAACACTTAAAGAAAATATTGACATAGATATTAAAACCATGCTACTGCTACTAAATTCAAATCTTACAACTTTTTATTATAACTATTTGTATGGTAGCACCAAAATTGGTGGCGGGTATATTGACTTAAAAGGAACACAGATTTCTAATTTTGTAATTCCAAAGTCAATAAAAGACCAAAAACCATTCATTCAAAAAGCCGACACAATGCTGGAATTAAATAAAAAACTGCAAGAGATAAAACAAAAATTTATCAAAAGAATAATGGCAAATTTTACCATAGAAAAACTAACAAACAAATTAAAATTATTTTATAATTATGATTTTAAAATATTTATTGATGAGTTAAAAAAGAAAAAAATAACTCTAAAACTTAGTGAACAAGACGAGTGGGAAGAGTATTTTGATAATTACAAAACCCAAATAAATACCATACAAACCCAAATCAACCAAACCGACAATGAAATAAATCAGATGGTTTATAAACTCTATAATCTCACAGATGATGAAATTAAAATCGTAGAATCTTGAATAATTCCCCTCCTTTGAGACTGTGCAATAACTAATCTTGCAGTCGGACAGAGCCGGAAACAAGCTCAAAAAAAAGAAACCCGTCATTGCGAGGCGGACGGTAAATAAAGAGGAACACGGAGCAATTAACCGCCGTGGCAATCTCGTGGCAGAGCCGTTTTCTTGTTGAATTCCGTTTCAGTTGAGGAGATTGCCGCGGCGGTTTAAGTGCTTGATTTTACATCATTTTTCCGTCCGCCTCGCAATGACGGGTTCTATTTTTGTTCGAAAGTTGTGTAAAATTTAGTTATTGCACAGTCTCTTTGGAGGGGAATTTTCCCACAAATTGGCACCAAAAAGAGGAATAAAATATTATGAGTAGTTTTGAAGAAAAAATTGAATATACAAAAATTATTGACAATTCAAAAGTCACCGTCATAACGAGGCGGACGGGTAAAAAATAGGAACACGGAACAATTAACCGCCGTGGTTATCTCTTAATTATTATCTGTATACTAACAAGAGATCGCTTCGTCTCTTCGTTCCTCGCGATGACGGGGTTTTTTAAGAGACAAAAATGCAATCAATCCAAATAATTTTTTGCGAGCAACTCGGCAATTTGGATGCTGTTGAGGGCGGCACCCTTGCGAACATTATCAGAGACAACCCACATATTTAAACCGGTTTTATGGGATATGTCTTCACGGATTCTGCCAACATATACCTCATCAGAGCCTGCTCCTTCGCCTATTACCGTAGGATAACAACCGTCTTTTAATTTATCAATAACTGTAACTCCCGGGGCTTTTGTTAATAGAGCTTTTGCCTCGCTGACACTAATTTTTTGAGAAGTTTCAAGATGCACAGCTTCGGAGTGTCCGTAAAAAACCGGCACTCGCACTGCCGTAGGATTTACCATAATATTAGAATCACCCATAATTTTTTGCGTCTCCCAGACCATTTTCATCTCTTCTTTGGTATAGCCATTTTCCATAAAAACATCAATTTGTGGCAAAACATTAAAAGCTATTTGTTGTGGATAACAAGATATTTTTGCAGGTTTGCCGTTCAAAAGCGAGGCACTTTGTCCTGCGAGTTCGGAAATGGCAGGTTTGCCAGAGCCTGATACGGCTTGATAGGTTGCGACATTTATCCGTGTAATTCCTACGGCATCATAAATTGGTTTGATAGCTACCAACATTTGAATCGTTGAGCAATTAGGGTTAGCGATTATATTCGTTTTTGTATAATCTGCGATAGCATCAGGGTTTACCTCTGGCACAATTAGTGGAATATTTTTATCTCTGCGAAAATGCGAAGTATTGTCAATTACAACACAATCATTATCAGCGGCAATTGGTGCATATTTTGCAGAAATACTTGCCCCTGCGGAGAATAATCCTATATCTGCTTTTTTAAAATCAAATTTATCAAGATCAGATATACTCAACATTTTATCACCAAATTTAACTCTTTTGCCGACCGAGCGAGAGCTTGCCAAGGCATACACATTATCAACTGGAAAATTTCTTTGTGCCAATATCTCCAACATAACCTCGCCTACTGCCCCTGTGGCCCCGACAACTGCTACATTATATTTTTTACTCATAGGCTTATGTTGTTGTGAATTAAAAGCCTACACTCATTAACGCCTTTTTTGCCGTCTAAGTCAGAAACCTCGGCTATTGTGCCATAGGGTGGGACACCAGCATGAGTATTTAATTCAACAAAATGATTCGTATTTTTTAATAATTTTATTTTTAATTCGTGAATGGATTTTTTGCTTTTAAAACGAGTGCCAGTCATTTTTAAGGTATATGTCCCAGGTCTTAGAGTTAATTTAAAAAAAGTATCATCTTGTAAGTCACCAATTTGTTTGCCGTTGATATTCAGAGTTGAAATCATAAAATCATCGGAGAAAATATAAAGATTAGCTTTGTCGGCAAAAGTTTTAAATCTTTTTGCCTCAATATTCGCTTTGTCATCTGCTTGTTTGGTGTCGGTTTCAAATTCCATCGACTGACACGAAATAAGTAATCCTGCTACCAATATAACGGTTATTAAAATTTTAAGTTTCATATTTTATTCTAAAAGATAAAAACTGCTATCTTAACATTATTATAAAAATAAATTTATTTTTTATAACTAATCAGAGGTTATTTAGCAACATATATATAGCAGTGCCTGCAAAAATTGATAACAAAAAATTGTTAAAAATAAGATGAATAATAGCCGTCATAGCAATAGCAAATAATTCTTGGATTCCATAGGGGGCAACAACAACACTTACATCTTTCAGGGTATAAAAAATCAAAATTATCATAATCATCGGTGGGAAGTTTTTTTCAATAAAACCTACCCACGATGGAATATTATTATTTTTAAAAAATAACATCGGAGTTAATCTGGTTAATAGATTTGCCACCATCACCACCAACAAAACAAGATAAATATTGTTATCCATATTTTTTATAGCCGTCTTTTTTGGTAAAAATCTTGTTGTATATAAAAAATCCCAACAGTGAAAAAACTATGGAAAATAACAACATATTATCCTGTGAGACGAACACCAGAGCGAATAATGATACAGCCGAGGCGATGATAAATGGCGATAATTTTTTGATGATTTTATGCTGCTGAATCGCCAACACAACAAACAAAGCCGTTAGTGAAAACTCAATGCCTTTAATATCAAACAAATTGATAGAATTTAATAAAACTCCTAAAATAGTGCCGATAATCCAATAACTTTGATTAAAAAGACTCAAAAACAAATAACAATATTTTTTATTCAAAGACTTATCTATTTTTATAGTGGTGATAAGCCCATAGGTTTCATCCGTTAAAGAGAAAAATAAATATGGTTTTGCTGTGGCAGTATGGTGATATTTTTTCAAAAAAGACAAAGAATAAAATGCTTGGCGAAAGCTTATAAAAAATGAGGCGATAAAAACATCCAATAACCCTAACTTTGCATTGATGAAACTGACAGTTATAAACTGCAATGCTCCGGCATAGATAAAAACCGACATCAAAATTATAGCGACTTTATCAAGATTAAAACTGCCCGCCAACAGGGCAAAAGCCGAACCTAATAATAGATAACCCATCATAATGGGAATAGATGCCTTAAAGGCGAATTTTATCTCTGGCTTGTATTTCACAGTTATTCTTGCATATTTTGAATATCGGTTAAAATCTTAATCAATTTAAAGTTTATGTAATAATTCTCTTTGCCTAATTTTTCTTTTAACAATAAACCACCATCGCATAATGTATCTAAATAACGGCTGGCAGTCAAACGGGTAATTGACAAATCATTTTTTAAAAAATTTATTTTTGTATAGGGGTGTTTGAAAATATTATTCAACAAATCTTGTGAGTATATTTTTTTGTGATTAGTGCGAATTGTATTTTTATATTCTTGTTGCAATTTGACTATTTTTTTAATTTGGCGGATGGTGTTTTGTGATGTTGTGATAACCGCTTGCAACATAAACAAAATATAATCTTGCCAGTTGCCGTCTCTGGTATTTTGCAATAGATGATAATATTTATCCTTATTGTGGTTAATAAAACGGCTTAGATATAAAATTGGGGTTTCCAGTAATCCTTGTTGCACCAAATACACAATATTTATAATTCTGCCAATGCGACCATTGCCATCATAAAACGGATGAATGCTTTCAAATTGATGATGAATAATAGCCATTTTTATCAAAGGATCAATTTGATAAAGCTCATCATCATTGATAAATTTTTCTAAATCATTCAATAAACCTTGGATTTCATTTGGCGGCGGCGGAGTATAAATTATCTGCCCTGTTTTCTCGTTTGAGATAACAGTTCCCATTTGAATGCGAACTCCTGCATTATTTTTTTTGATTTGTTGCTGGGCGGTGATGATGGTGTTTAAAGTTATAAAATTGTTATTTTGTAAATTATTATAACAGGTTTTAAGGGCTGTGGCATAATTCAAAACCTCTTTGGCAGCAGGATTTATATAAGACGGTTGCAAATTTGTTTTATAAATTTCATCGGTGGTAGTGATTATATTTTCAATCTCGGAACTATCTTGTGCCTCTTGCAATGTCAAGGTATCAATCAAAATATTATGATTTGGCAGGCTATTACACAAACCCTTTAACTCACCAAGATAACGATGGGCCAGATTTAATTTTTTAAAAACTGCGGTTGTTTCAAATTGATTATTTTTAAAAATATCTGCTATTTTTTTCATTTGTTAATGTGTTCAAAAAAACTACTATTATATACACATTACTCAACAAACGTTCAAAAATCGTCATTTTTGAACAGATAAAAATAATATGTATATTTTTTATCCATAAGAAAAAGTAAAATTTCTGCCAATATTTTGGTTTTAATTTACCCCTTTTAAGGGGTCAAAATCTATGATTTTGGGGGTTTTGAAAAAGACTACAAACAGAGTGTGCGGATAACATCAACCGCCTGTGATAAGTCCATTTTTTTTATTCTTTGCAGAGACAAAGCATCTGCTCGTATTTCTAATAACTCATCTAAAATAGCAGGAGATATAAGATAAGATAATAAATTACCAGATTTTGTAACTGCCACAATTTCATTATCAGAGTGGTTGATAACTTTGGCAGTTTGTTGTTTTTTTGTGATTTTTCATTTTGAATAACGTCACAATCGGAGGTGGGACTTTAGTCCCACTCTTTGGACGAAGTCCAAACATTTTGAGGCAATAAGCGACACTAATTGTTTTTGCGTTGCAAAAAGAGTGGGACTAAAGTCCCACCTCCGATAGGATTGCATAGCCATGATACAAGGCAAAATTTAGTATTTCACAGTCAATCAAACAACCTCTATTTTATCAATCTGGTGCATTAGTTTGTCTGTCTCGTGCAAAGCAACTATTATTTTTTGATAGTGCATTATGTCGTCATAGTTTAGTTTTCTGTTTTTGCGGTCTTTTAGCCATTTTTGGGCGGGTTGATAACCGCCGATATAAAACTGCCATGCGGTGAGCGGGATATTGTCAAAATATTGTTTTTCATTGATAAAAATCTTGCCCGTTTGTTTTTCTTTGTCGGTTATAACAAAATCTTTTTTGCCGATGGTGGTGGTTATTTTGTTATCGCCTGTTATGGGATAGGTTGTGATAGGTTTTGTTATTCGCAAGCTTTGTAATAAATGAACCTCTCGCAGTTGTCCGCCTATATCCACCAACTGCCAAAATGTTTTTTTGTTTTGTGGATATGGCACACGAGGGAAATCAATTTTTAAAAACTCTTGGTATTTCTCTCTGTATTTTGGCGAATGCAAAACTGCATAAATATAATCCAAAATATCAATTGGGGCAAATGTGGTTTTGTTATCTTGTTTTTCTGGTGTAAATTCTAATTTTATTTTATCGGCTATTTTTTCAACAATCTCCATATTCAAATTTGGTTTTCGCTCTTTTTCGGTAAATATTCCATCTGATTTTTCGTCTAAGTATAGATATAAAGGTGCTATTGATTCTGCCCCTTGCATTCCTGATCTAGTCCAGCCTCTTCTATCGCAAATATTGTTGACAACAAAAACTGGTGCAGCATTTTTTTCGTCAAATCCTCTTTTAACAATCAAACCAATATTGTCTTTTATAATATGCTTAAAAGTATCATAACTTGCTCTTCTTTGTAATTTTCTATCATAATATGAAAATCTAATATCAAATGGTCTATAACTTATTTTACGAATAAAATTATTGTCATATGATTGTGTGCTGAGGTTATTTTCAAATTTAAAACTTGATGTATTTTTGATTTTATACAAAGATTTCAATGCGTCTGATTTTTTATCATCAAACACACTTTTTATTTTTAACTCCAAGTATTCTTTTGTAAAGTCTATAAAAAAATCATCCCTCCCACTTTCAATTCCTGGATTCAAATTGTTCATAATGGACGACACCGAAAACCCCTCATCATAATTTGATTTTTCTTTAAAATCTTTTGGCACAAAAAAATAATCTGGGTCTTTGTAATCTAATTTTTGCCATTGAACTGATTTTAAATCATTGTTATTTAAAAAATCATACTTTGCTTGTTGCTTGCCGTATAGGTCAAAATGAAAAACTTCTGCCAAATCTTTTGAGGATGTTTCATTCTTAACAAAAATATTGATGCTTACTCCAACTTTCTTTATCTTAAATACATTTTCATCCTCGCCACCATTTGGGTTTATTTCTTGTTTATTAGAATTGCCATGTAAATCTAATATATAAATTTTATCAAAAGTTGTCAATAATGATTTTCGCATTAGGCGGTGGGTTATGCCATCTATGAATGAATTATTTGAGATGTATGCCAAAATTCCTTCACCGTTTTTGTCAATCATATGCTGACCGTATCTTATGAATTTTATATAATCATCTGATAACGGTTGTTTATTTCCCTCGTTAAGATTTTTTTTGTAGTCTTGTATTAGGTTCATTATCCAATCGCCTCTGTTGGACGAGCTTACTGCATAGGGCGGATTGCCTATCACAACCATAACAGGGGCATCTCTTTTTATATGGTTTGCCTCGTTTGCCTCATCTGATAACCAACTGGCAAAAATGTTTCCTATATCTTTGTTATGTTCCTCCAATGAGTTGGTAAGATAAATTTTAAATCTTTGGTTTTCTTTTGTTGGTTTATAACCTGTTTGATTTAATAACATATCAAGCTTTAAATGTGCCATTGCATATGGTGCCATCAATAATTCAAAGCCATTTAGTCGTGGGATTAAAAGTTTATCAACATAATCGCTCCAAGCACCTTGCATATTTTTAAATTTGTTTTTATGGATATACTCTATAATGCTGGCTAAAAAAGTGCCTGTGCCTGTGGCAGGGTCTAAAATTTGCACTTTATGAACTTGTTTTTTTTGCTTTTTTTGTTTGCCTTGTGCTGGGATTGTAATTGTGGTTTTGGTTGTGTCGCTTATTCCATCTTTGAGATTAAAATCTGTTTTTAAAATATCATCAACCACTCGGACAATAAAATTAACCACAGGTTGTGGGGTATACCATACTCCCCTATCTATGCTTAATTTCTTGTCATATTCTTTTAAAAATGTTTCATAAAAATGAATAATAGGGTCTTTGTTTTGATTGCTTTTGTCAAATTTTGTAAGCAGACTTCGGATATCGGTTGCCCTAAAAACATCAACAAGATTGTTAATGGTTGTATTCATCCTATCGTCTATATCTTCCAACAATACATGTCCGAATAATTTTCGTAAAAATGGATTGGTTTTGGGTATCAATGAACTGGCTTCAAAACGAGAAAAGTTATTCAAAGTGGTATCGTGCAGGCGGGCTGCAAACATACCATATGCTAATGTTTGAGCATAAACATCTGAAAACTGGCTAATAGTTAAATCGTGAATCAGTAAATCTTTAAAGGTTTCATACTGCTCTTTGAGTGATGAATTGTTTTGTGTTTTGTCATCATTTGATACCGCCTGCTCTAATGTGTTTTGTAATAGCCTGGCTTTTGATGCCATCATTTGTGCTAATTTTTTGGGATCTTTTATCGTTTGTCCTTGATAAGTGCAAAAGTCTTTTATAAGGTTGGTAAAATTATCAAAATTATCTGTCAGTGGTTTTATTGTTTTGTCTTTAATCTCGCCGATTGAGATTGTGTATAACAACTCACCGTTTTGAAAAAACAAAAAGTTTAAATAATCAGTAATAATCAAATTATCAAGGGCTTGTTTGTATCTATCAAACTGCTCTTTGTATTGTGAATGGTTCAAATCTTTACCGATGTCTTTGGCTTCAATATATCCGATTGGAATATCTTTGCGAGTTATGACATAATCTGGATTGCCGCAGTCGGTGATTTTGCCGGGTTCGTTGGTTATTTCAATGTTTGCCACTAATTCTCGGATAAGGGTTTCCAAATCCCCACGATAAGAATGCTCCGATGATATTCCTGTTTTATATCTTTTGCTGACTGATTTTATGTAGTTTGTTATTACCATCATAATTTTCAAAAAACACTTATTTCAAGTAGCCTCTGATTAGCCACTAACAAGGGGACATGTCCCCTTGTCATAACTGTATTTGTTTGCAGGTTATTCAAAGTTTCCTTAACTCCTCCAAAATAGCATCGCCCATCTCGCAGGTGGAGACAACAGAGCAGTTTTTGTCTATTATGTCGGCAGTTCTAATATTTTTGTCTAATGTTTTTTTTATCATAATTTAGTTGCTTGTATTGAATTGGCAGCAAAAATTGTTAGTTTCAGCTCCTCTCCTATCATTTCATAAATTGGTTTTTTGCCACTTAGTTGCATGCTTTCACTCAGGATAATGCCAACTCCTTCTCCTCGTCTCTCTAAAAAATAAACTCTGCCAACTTTAACATCATCATCCACTTCAAGCTCGGATAACAAACGAGATAATAACTCATTTCTGGTAACCTGATTTTCAGACAAAGTTTCTACGGTCAATGTATTTGCTAATGCACCAGGGCTTATTATCTCCAATCTATCGTCAAACATAAATAAACGGATTTTTGAACCATGTTTTGAATAATCACGATGCACTACGGCATTTACAATTGCCTCAAAAACTGCCCGCATATTATATTGTGGTCGCTCTTGTCTGCCAATATTTTTTATCGCAGATATTTTATTATATTTTTCAACAAATTTAAAAGCATCAATAATTTGATTATCTAATGTTCCTTTAAAATCTTTGGCATCAATTTGATAATTTGCATCTTTTATCTTGCCATTATAATAAACTGCTTGAATAAAACTATTGTAAAGATATTCATCTGGTTTATTGGTGCACATCAGGACACCTGCTACTGTGGCAGAAATATCTTTACTTAATAAATTTCTTTTAATAAGTTTTGTTTTGTCGTCAGTTGTGTTGTCAGATGATATAAAACGATTATAAAGATTTTTTTGTAAAGTTTCAATGCTGGTATTTGGCACAGCTTGTTCGTCAAAACGGATAATTCTTGCTTGTGAACGACTTTGTCCCACTCGCAAAATATGTTCGGTTGTCATTTTTCTTTTAGAGTCACCATGTCTGTAATAGTGTCCATTTTTGCTTTCATGCAACCACAAACTTTTATCTATTTCAATATAAACTAAATTTTTAGGCTCGTTCATGCTATCTATAACCTCAACATTGTCAATATAAAAATCTACCAAAGATGGCTTAATCTTGTTTCTGCAAATATTACTTATCAATTGAATTATATATTTTACAGTTTCTTTATCCATGCCGATTATTTCATTTGTTTCGTTTTCTATTCCAAGCAATATCAAGCCACCTTGATGGTTAGCAAAAGCCGCTATCTCATCCGATAAACTATCAATACTTAATTGAATTTTTTCGTTTCTAAACCTGACTTCTTTAAATTCAACTCCAGATGTTTCACCTAAACTTATTTTTTTCAATAAACCTTCTTTGCTTAACATATTTATTTCTCCAAATGTATTCGTTTATATCTTTGTGTCAATTTATGTCTCCTAAAATATCAGTTAAATTTTGCCATGTTATTCTTGTTTTACTTTTTTGCGAACGAGCAATTACCCAATCAAAAAAGCTGTGAATTTATTTTTGTTTTCATTGTTTTGTATTTGGCAGAAAAATAGTTTTTTGTGGGTGGTTTGAGATAATGTCACTATCTTTAATTGAGGTTCTGGGGCTTCTGTTAGATACTTTTATTTCTTTATGTGTTAACAGCAGATCCTCGCAGGCACTTCTCATCATTTTTTTTGTGGCTGGCGTTCCATTTGCTTGTTGTTTATAAAAATCATAAAATGATATTTCTTGTTTGTGTATCTCTTTTGGAATCTGTTCTAATAGTTTGTTGTTTGTAGATTCAATAGATTTGTTTTTAAAATTATACTCAGGTAATTCATTAAATAGTGGGGCATTATTTGTATGCTTATATCCTAACATATCTAAACCAGATCCACCATAATGAGATATTATTATGCTGTCAATATTGTGGTAAGAAAAATATATTTCTTTCATTACATTCACACCCTCTGAATGGTTTGTTAAGTGGATTAACCATATTGACCTATGACTATTTTTCCTGTTTAAAAAAAATGGAGTAAAATGTTTAGCTTGTGTATAAAAGACTAATTTTTTTGTTACTAGTTTTTCAATAATACCACGATATATATTTTTATTGTTTGAGGTTTTAATGTCTTGTAATTGTTGCTCGTTTAACCCAACTGCATTTAATGATTTTTTTCTATTTGGGTTTATTTTTTTAATCTCTTCTTGTAGATTTGGCAAAGATAACTGATTCATTTTTTTATCGGAATTTTTTGGAACATAATCAATTATTTCACTAACAGGCAATGTAAGTATAATTTCTGCTTTTGGCAACAATTGAAAAATTTCACGAATCACATCATATGGAGCATCTTTATAGCCGTATTGATCTAAAATAAAAATTACTCTTGTATTTTTAGTAAAACTTTTATGAATTTTACCTATTATATCCTTGTATTTGTCAACAAAAGAGCCTTTTTGCAAAATTATAGAATCATCAAAATGTTTACCATAACCTTTTTCTTCTAATGTTTTTTTTAAATATTTAAAATTGCTATCTTTTTTTTCCAATAAAAATAATTTACGATTAACAACAAATTTATTATTTCTGGCTTCATTTATTTCGTCCTCAGCATCTTGAATTGTTTGCCATATTTTTATAGGAGAGCCAAAATATTCCTCATTATTTTTTTCACAATATAATCCGCCTCCTGCAAAAGCATCTACCACTACAAACCTACAATTAGGTATCAATGGGTTCTTGTTTATTGTTTTAATGTATTGTTTTATATAGTCTTGGTATATTTTATGTTTAATTTTTGTATGCTCATCTATGAGTGGCGGTTTTTCTCCAACAGTCCAGCAGTATTCTTTTTTTGGCATATCTTAATTTCCCATATCGTGTTGTGGCATGCTGTCCCAAGTTCTTCCTTGCAATAGTCTGCCGTTATCTTGCTTGTTTCCTTTTTTCCCATCTGCTCCCCAAGTTCCCCACTGCTTGAAAAAAAAGGCTACATCTTGTTTTTTGCATTGATTTTTGATATTTTCCACCCATGACTCATTCATTTTTCTTGCTCTATTGCCACTCTCACCTCCAACAATAACCCAATGGATATTTTTTAAATCAATATTTCCAAGATCTTCCAATAAAGGCTCTATTGATAAGAATCTAATTTTAGCGTCTATTTCAGTTAATTTTTCTATTCTAGGAATCCCCTCTGTTATGTTTTCAACAGTAACTCCAAGCCAAACATTTTTAGGGACTTTTCTGCTTTCAAAATATTTTTTTAATCTTTTCTCTCTCTTTGTTAAAATTTGATATCTATGTTGAGGGGTTTTTTTTATTGTGTTAAAAATCTTATCAATGTAACTAAATGGGATATTTTCATGAAACATGTCACTCATTGAATTTACAAAATAAGTGGTTGCAGTTTTTCTTTTTGTTGGTTGTTCTAATCTATGCTCCATTAAGCTTAAACGAAAGCCGTTCTCATAACCGCTTGCCCCCATAGCTTGCAATCTTTTTGCCATATTTTCAGCATAACAATTTTTACATCCTGCGGACACTTTATCGCAACCAGTTGTAGGATTCCATGTTTGTTCAGTCCATTCAATTTTTGTTTTATTCATAATATTAAATACTTTCTAAAATATCAGTTAAATTTGTTCACTTATTTTTGTTTTGCATGATGAAGTGATGGGGTTTTAATAGATAATGTAAATGTTTTCTTTAATGTTTACCTGTAAATTTAGGTAATTTTGTAAATCAATATCCGCCCAGCCGTCTAAGTTTATTTTTTGGTTTTGATATGGTTCTAATTTTTCTGTCGTTATGTTTTTTAATAAATAAATTTCATTATCTGCCATATATAATTTATCTTTAATAATGCACTGGATAGAACAGGTTAAATTTTTACAAGTAGCAACCAACATATTGATTAAAGTGTCGGCGGTGCTTTGGCGATGATTTTTTATAGCAAAACCTTTTATCGCTTTATCATCGCTAACCTGCGGTTTATCGGTGGCACTAAAAACCTTATAACCTATATCTGGCAATTTTTTATCGGCAAACATATCTTTTTTGTTGGTTTTAAAATCTTGTTTTATTTTATCCCCTGCACGATTTAATCTCTCGATTGTAATGGACGAGATAACAGGATCTAATTTATTATCCACACAAAATTTATAAGCCTCTGATGATTTTTTGTTATCAATTTTTTCATCCAACTGCACTAAAATAAATTTTCTTGCTCCACCATCTTCGGCATTTAATCTCATCACGGCATCACCTGTTGTGCCAGAGCCTGCAAAAAAATCTAAGATTATGCTTGATTTATCATGGTATGTAATTGCTTTGATGAAAGTTTCCACTAATTGATATGGTTTTGAGTTATCAAAAATATTTTCAGAACCCAACAGTTTAGAGAGGTAATTGGTCGCATCTTCGTTTGTATTCATTTGATAATGATGCTGTGATAGCATATTTTTCATTTTTTTAATCTCGCCTCCTTGTTTTATTCTATTTGGGCGGAATGGAATTTTACTGATAATAATTTTATCGCCATTTGACACAATTTCATTTATTGTTTGTTGGGAATACCTCCATTCGCCATCTAATATTAAATCATTTTTATTTGTGCCATTTTCAATAATTACATCTTCCATCAGTTTTGTTATAATATTGCCGTCTGACATATTTTGTGCAACAATTGTTTGATCTTTTAAGTCAAAATTCACACTGCCTTTCGGAAA
>QNFE01000037.1 GCA_003645455.1 Gammaproteobacteria bacterium
CAATAAAATGCACCTATTTTATCAAAAAATTCGTCAAAGGACTTGCCATTTTCCTCATTTTTTAATAAAATATGCACTATTTTCTTATTATTCTAAATCGCACTTGAATTATGCAAAGGTCTCTAAAAACTCTTTTTATATTTTATCTCCGCTATTTTAGATTTCTTTCAATGATTTGTAATAATTTTTTGCATCTTGCAAAGACAAAAATTCATCATCCGCATTTTCTTGCATTAGATTATAAAGAGCATAATTTTCCAAAGTTTGGGTTATTTTATGATAAACATTGATGCTAAGTTGCACCGCAATTTTTTTATTATCCTCGTCTATAATATAATTTGGATTCATTAACATAGATTTATGATTATTGATAAAAATGCTATTATACAAAAAAATGGATTTGATTGTAAATTTTTTTAAATGTCAGCGATATACAACAAACCAAAAAACAAGTCATTTTGTGCGAGGGCGATTAAGAAAAATTTGACAAATTTATCTTATGTGTTATTATACATCACTACATCACTACATAAAAAATTATATATGCACAGATTAAATTTAACAATAGATGAAAACTTGCTCAAAAGGGCAAAGGTTGCAAGTTTTTTGACAAAAAAATCAATTTCGCAAATGGTCCGAGAGAGTTTATCTGATTATCTTACAAACAATAAAAAAGTTGCAGATAAAACTTCGCTTGTTTTGAATGCAGATGATGAACAAGAATTATCAAGAATTTTATCAGATGATGAGTTTATAACCGACAAAAAGTTTTCTCATAAATTTGATTTATGAATTTTAGTTTCTCCAAAACATTTGAAAAAAACTTTATAAATTATCATTTATTACACATCGGATAAGATACAAGACTCCTTAAGCATTATAATAGCAATCATTTTAACGGTTAGTGCTTGGGCTGGCTAATTTATTTTTAACGAATCAGGTTAATGTTTTGTTTTGGCTTAGTTTGGCTTTGGTGTTTTTCTTGATTGCTTTGTTTGCATTTGTTGCCAAAACCATGCATATAAAAATATCAAAATTAAGAAAATTATAAAGGGGGAATTATGGAAATAGCAATAATGGCAACAATTATAGCGGTAATATCAACGATATTTTTTCTAATCGCTATTAAACAACAACCAACTTAATATTCAACAAGCCTGTCTGATAGTTGTCATATGCGAAGGCGATTGTTTGTTATCCCCAAAATCCAAGTTTTATAAAATTCAAATATGTTATTATATCAGTTTTTAGATGGATTTATAAAATGATAACTGCCCCAAATAAAGTCAAAACAAATCTTTATCTTGATGTTAAAATGAAAGAGCAAGCCTTGCCATTGTTTAAAAAATATGGCTTTGATTTATCGGATGCTTTTAATATTTTTTTAACAAAAACAGTCGCCAAGCAAGCCATACCTTTTAATATTGATGTTCCCAACCAAGAGACTATTGAAGCTATGCAAGATAGTCAAAATGGCATAGGTTTAGAGGAGATAACTTTTGAACAGCTTAAAAAAGATATGAAAAAATGTATCGTAAATTAGAGAGAACAAAAGCATTCGTCAAAGATTCAACAAAGGTTAAATTTAACGACCAACAATATAGCAGATTTATAATTTTTATAGGCAAATTATTATCCCAAAACCCGATGCCAGCAGAGGCAAAAGATCATGCCTTAAAAAGACAATGGCAAGGCTTTCGTGAATTTCATGTTAGTGGTGATTTGTTGGTAATCTATCAAATAATAGATAATACAGTTCGTTTGGTAAGAATTGGCTCGCATAGTCAACTATTTTGAAAAAATAAGAAAACAAAGGGCATTATTTATTTTAAAAAAATATTATTTCGAGACCTTTGCATAATTCAAGTGCGATTTAGAATAATAAGAAAATAGTGCATATTTTATTAAAAAAAAGGAAAATAGCTTGCTATTTGACGAATTTTTTAATAAAATAG
The DNA here is from genome assembly GCA_003645455.1 of Gammaproteobacteria bacterium. Classification (GTDB taxonomy): domain Bacteria; phylum Pseudomonadota; class Gammaproteobacteria; order QNFE01; family QNFE01; genus QNFE01. Next base: position 1,956 of record QNFE01000037.1, read on the forward strand.
GTAAATTTTATTGTTGTTATAAACTGTGCTTAAATTATGCAAAGGTCTCATTTCATAACAAACAAAGAAAAAACTTGACTATTGCCTCAAAATTTTGTCTAATACACGGTTTTTTGTTAGAATATTCTTCTACTATTAGGCCAGGTAGCTCAGTCGGTAGAGCAGAGGACTGAAAATCCTCGTGTCGGCAGTTCGATTCTGTCCCTGGCCACCACCCACATAACACACACTAAACAAATAAATGCCCTCACACACTCCTTATAAAATCGCCTTTGTAAGCCTTGGTTGCCCTAAAAATCTTGTTGATTCGCAACAGATTTTAAGCCATTTAAAACAAGCAGGTTTGGGTTTCGCTCTTGATTATAAAGATGCAAATATGGTTATTATCAATACCTGTGCTTTTATTGATGAGGCAATCAAAGAATCCATCGATACCATTGAAGATGCCATCAAAGAAAACTCAAAAGTTATAATTACCGGATGTCTTGGCAAACAAGAGCAAATGTTAAAACAAAGATTTCCTAAACTTTTGTCCGTTTCTGCCGCAGGTGATATTAATTCTGTTTTAAGGGCAGTAAGTTATGCTTTTCCTGACATTGATTTTAATAATAATGATGATGATAACAAACAAACAGATTTATTATTGACCCCTCCCCACTATGCGTATTTAAAAATCTCCGAAGGTTGCAACCACAAATGTTCGTTTTGCATTATCCCAGATTTACGAGGTCCATTAAAATCTCGCACCATTGATGATATTTTAATACAAGCCTATAATCTCAAAAATAACGGAGTTAAGGAATTATTGATAATCGCCCAAGATACCGCAGCTTTTGGCTCTGATAACAAATATAAAAGCTCCTTTTTTGCAGGACGAGTTTTAAAAAATAATATCAAAATTTTATGTAACGAATTAGCAAAATTAGGTTTATGGATAAGGTTGCATTATGTATATCCCTATGAAATTGTTGATGATTTAGTGGTTATGATGGCAGAGGGTAAAATCTTGCCTTATTTGGATATGCCATTGCAACATGCCAATATGGCTATTTTAAAAAATATGCGACGCCCTGCCAAAGCACAAAATATGATAGAGAAAATCAAAAAATGGCGGCAAATTTGCCCGGATTTGACAATCCGTAGCACTTTTATTACAGGCTTCCCTACCGAGACCGAACAACAATTTAATGAATTATTAGATTTTTTAAAAATCGTTAAATTAGATCGGGTTGGTTGTTTTACCTACTCACCAGTTAAGGGCGCCAAATCTAATACATTACAACCGCATATAACCCCTGCCATCCAAGAACACAGAAAAAAAACTCTAATGCAATTACAAGCTGATATAAGTTATGATTTATTACAAAATAAAATCGGTAGGACAATGGAGGTTATAATAGATAAGATAAATAATAAACAAATTATAGCTCGAACCCGAGGCGATGCCCCTGATATTGATGGCAAAGTTTACATTCAAAAAACAAAGCAGCAAAACAAAATTTTTACAGGTGACCTAGTCAAAGTAAAGATAACAAAAGCTGATAGTTATGATTTATTTGCTGTGTTAGAATAACCTCTCAACCTTGGGTTTGTAGCTGTAACTGAATTTTGTAACATTTTGTTTTTAAATGAATTAAGAGCAGAATAAAACTCCACTTCCGATTGTGAATGTTATATGTTATGCCACTAATTGATTTTAATAACCTAATTTATAACTACTATAAATTAAGATTGTTGGTATCATAAGCATACCTATAATAACAGCAATTGTTGCTAATGTTTCCATATTATAACTCCCTTAATTTTTTGATTAGAAAATTGATGTATTTAAACATCATAAATGAACCTATGATAAGTGAAAATAAAGCGACCAAACTGCCTACAAAAAGCAAACCATAGTATTCGTTTTTTATCATCTCATATAATGCACCAACCAATATAACAGTGATTGCAATAGTTGAAAAAAATAACTTGGAATGTAGTGCTATTTTTTCTTTCGTCTCGTCTATTTTCATTCGCATATTATAACATAGTTTTTTAACTTATTTTAGTTTATTAAAACCATCCAAATAATATTGCCGTGTGATAAATATAACTTTATGCAAAACGGGACTTGAAGTCCTGTTTTGCATATGTTATAATATCCACCATGATTATTCAACGACAAATTGGCTCAGAATTTAAAAAATTATTGGATGAATATCCAGTAGTCACTATTATAGGTCCAAGGCAAGCGGGTAAAACTACCTTAGCGAGATATTTATTGCCAGATTATACTTATATCTCTTTGGAGAATCCTGAAAATAAAAACTTTGCCACGGAAGATCCTATTGCATTTTTGAAACAATATTCAAATCGGGTTATTTTTGATGAAATTCAAAATACACCTCATTTATTGAGTTATTTACAAGGCATCGTAGATAACAAACAGCAAAACGGGCAATTTGTTTTAACAGGCTCTAATCAACTGCAATTATCATCTATTATTAGTCAATCCTTAGCAGGACGCACTGCTATTTTAAAACTATTGCCTTTGTCAATTAGCGAATTATCAACAGCAAAAATCAAATTTGATAGTTTTGAGGAATATTTATTTAATGGTTTTTTGCCTGCCATTTATGACAAAAAACAACGGGCAAACAGAGCCTATGCTAATTATTATCAAACTTATGTTTTACGAGATATTCGGTTATTGATAAATTTAAAAGATATAAGTTTATTTGAAAAATTTTTGAAATTGCTCGCAGGGCGTGTGGGGCAAATTATAAATTATCAATCACTGGGGAACGATGTCGGGGTTAGCAGCAAAACCATCAAACATTGGTTATCAGTATTGGAGGTTTCTTTTATAATTTTCAAATTGCCGCCATATTTTGAAAATTTTGGCAAACGAGCCATTAAATCGCCTAAATATTATTTTAGTGATTGTGGTTTGTTGTCCTATTTACTTGGCATCAATCAAAGTTTACAAATAAGTCGTGACCCATTAGTTGGCAATATGTTTGAAAATTTGGTTATATTAGAGATTTTAAAATTTTTTTATAATCAAGGTTTGATGGGAGATTTATACTTTTATCGCAATAGCAATAATCAAGAAATAGATCTGCTTTTCAAACAAGACAATAACTTAGTTGGAGTTGAGATAAAGTCATCCTCGACATGGCATAATAGTTTTGGTAAAAATCTGTTAAATTATAGCAAAAATATTAAGGAACTTGATAAAAAAATTATTATTTATAATGGCAAAAAACAAGATTCTATCAACGGCATCAAAGCGATAAACTTTAAAGAAGTTGCGGATAACCTTTAAACCTCGGAGGTGGTGTTTTAGTATAACTGATTTTTTATAAAATTCAATTTCAAAACTACCCAATTTGAATTATCAATTATATTTATACATCCATAACTTAATTTTCAAAATATTTTATTTTTGTGTGTGTTATAATTTGCAAATTATTATTTTAATAGGGTTAATTTCTTATGGCAATTGCAACAAACCAAACTATCCTAATTGTAGGTGGTGGAATTAGTGGCATGACAGCAGCTATTGAGGCGGCTGAAATTGGCAAAAATGTTATTTTGATTGAAAAACGTCCCTTTATTGGTGGTCGTGTTTCCCAGATTTATAAATATTTTCCCAAATTATGTTTCCCTACTTGCGGATTAGAAATCAACCAAAAACGTATTAAACAAAATTCTGGCATAAATATCCTCACCATGTCACAGGTCGCCTCTGTAACGGGCTCAACTGGCGATTATGAGGTTGTCATCAAAACAAGCCCCAGATATATAAATGAAAAATGCACCGCTTGTGGAGATTGTGCAACAGTTGCCACATCTGAAATTGATAATGAATTTAATTATAATCTTAACAAAACCAAGTCTGCCTATTTACCCTATTCAAATGCTTATCCGCAAAGATATGTGATAGATGAATCTGTCATAAAAACAGACGAGGGCAAAAAAATTGCCGACTCTTGTAAAGTCGGAGCAGTTGATTTGTCGATGCAAGAATCTGAAACCACTTTAAAAGTAGCGAGCATTATCTGGGCAACAGGATGGCAACCTTTTGATGCTGATAAAATCCAGCCCTATGGACATGATAGATTTGACAATGTTATAAGTTCGGTGGAGTTTGAAAGAATGATGGATCCTATGGGACCAACTTCTGGCAAATTAGTCCGTCCATCAGATGGACGCGATGCTAAAAATGTTGCATTCGTCCAATGTGCAGGATCACGAGATCATAACTATCTTAAACACTGTTCCAGAATATGCTGTATGGCAACTTTAAAACAAACTACCTATATAACAGATACCTATGAAGACGGCAAAGCTGATATTTATTATATTGATATTCGTGCCATTGATAGATTTGAAGATTTTTATCAAAAAATCAAAAACAAAGACAATGTTAATTTTATCAAATCAAAGGTTGCCAGCATCACAGAAGACAAAAAGAATAAAAATCCAGTATTAAATGGAGTTGATACCGAAGGTTATCATCGTTATGCTAATTCTTATGATATGGTGGTGTTGGCAGTTGGTATGCAACCTGCGATGGATACCAGCATCTTACCAAAAGATATAACAATCAATGAACACGGCTTTATGGAAAATAATGACAATAATGGCGGAATGTTTGCCGCAGGCTGTGCCGCAGATGCTTTGGATGTTAATCGCAGTGTGCAAAGTGCCACAGCAGCGGCTTTAAAAGCGGTGCAAGTTGTGAACTCTCAATCTTAATTTTACGAGGTTAAAAAAAATACTATGGCAGAAGAAATTAAAACAGGTTGTTACATATGCACAGGTTGTGGCATAGGCGAACGTTTAGATGACAAACAAATGCAGACTATTGCGACCCGTGACGGCAAAGCAAAATTTGTTAAATCTCATCAATTTTTATGTAGCGATGATGGAGTTAAAACCATCAATGATGATATAAAATCAGAGCAGTTAAATCGTTTGGTAATTGCAGGATGCTCTCGGCGTGCTAAAATGAACACCTTTGAATTTGACAATATCCCAACCTCGCGTGCTAATATCCGTGAGGGAGTAATTTGGGTGCGCCCTGATAATGATGAGTCATCCGAGACAACCCAAGAGATGGCAAATGATTATATCAGAATGGCATGTGCCGAAGCTAGAACTATGAAACAAGTTGCCCCATCAGAAGAACAATCAACAATCAACAAAAATATTCTTATAGTCGGTGGTGGTATCGCAGGATTAACCGCAGCTATTGAAGCCTCAAAAGCAGGTTATCAAAGCTCCATTGTTGAAAAATCAGGCAAACTTGGTGGTTTTGTAGCAAACTTGTATAAATCAATTCCTCATAAATCACCATATAACGAACCACAAGAAACACAAATTGAAAACCTTATTAAAACCGCCGAAGACGACAGAAACATAACTATTTATTTAGATTCTATCGTAAGCAAAACAGAAGGTGCACCGGGCAGATTTGAGGCAGATATAACAAAAGAATCAGGGGCAAGTAAAACCCATAAATTCGGTGCAATAATTCAAAACAATGGATTTACTCAATTTGATGCGAATATTTTGGACGAATTTTCATACAAAACCCAAAAAAATGTTATCACTCAGAGTGAATTAGAATCCATAGCCAAAAAAGGTAAGGGCAAGATTCAAAAACCAGATGGCAAAGGCGAGATTAAAACCGCAGTTTTTATTCAATGTGCAGGGCAGCGATCAGACAAAGAAAACCATCTATCATATTGCTCTGGTTTTTGTTGTTCCACGAGCATAAAGCAGGCGATGTATTTCAAAGAACAAAACCCAGATATTGATACAATTATAATGTATGATGACCTGCGGGTGCCAGGGGTAGCAGGCGAAGATTTTTATCGTGCCGGACAAAAAAAAGGAATCGTATTTTCAAAAGCCAAAGTTTCACAGGTTACAGGTGATGGTGACAACTTAAAAGTGGAATTTAAAGATTTAATTCTGGATGAAGATACCGCAATCAGTGCAGATTTGGTAGTGCTTGCCACAGGGCTTGTTGCCAATAGTGGTCCTGACCCATATGCTACACCAATTGAATTAGATGCAGATGGCAAAGAAATTGAAAATCCAGAAGTTCAAAAAATAGATGTAACAGAATCTGTTTTAAACTTACAATACCGCCAAGGCACAGATTTACCACATTTAAAAAATGGTTTTACCGATTCTCACTTCATATGTTTTCCATATGAGACTCGTAGAACAGGCATATATGCCGCAGGACCTGTGAGACGTCCGATGGATATCTTGCAAACAAAAGATGATGCCACAGGGGCAGTAATGCGGGCGATTAGTGTTATTGAAAACTCTAATAAAGGTCGCGCCCAATTTCCTCGTTCAGGGGATTTGAGTTTCCCAGAATTTCGCAAAGAAGGTTGCACTCAATGTAAAAGATGCACAGTTGAATGTCCGTTTGGAGCAATCAACGAAGATGAAAAAGGTTATCCAATATTTAACGAGGCTCGTTGTCGCAGATGTGGCACTTGTATGGGAGCATGTCCTGTGCGAGTTATCTCTTTTGCAAATTATTCAGTTGAAACTGTCAATCAACAAATTAAAAATTGTGATATGCCAGATGAGTTTGATGAAAAACCAAGAATTTTAGTTCTCGCCTGTGAAAATGATGCCTATCCGGCTTTGGATATGGCAGCCCAAAATCGGATAGAATATTCAGCTTATGCACGGATTATTCCAGTGCGTTGTTTGGGTTCAACTAGTGTAAGTTGGATCACAGATGCTCTGAATTCAGGTTATGATGGCATAGTTATGATGGGTTGCAAAAAAGGCGATGATTATCAATGTCATTTTGTCAAAGGATCAGAGATGGCACATGAGAGAATGGCAAAAGTCGGCGATACTTTGGAATCTCTACAACTTGAAAGTGAGAGAGTAGCCGTCCATGAGGTCGCAATTAGTGATATTCAAACTGCCCCTGCTTTAATCGAAGATATGGCAAAGGTAGTTGAAAAAGTGGGCATGAACCCATTCAAATTCTAAGAATAAATAGGAGTTTTAAAAAAATGAGTGATATGATAAATCAATACCGCAATAACTTTTTAAAAGAAGTTGAAAGCAAAGTAGAAGAAGGCGAATGGGTAAAAAACTGTATGCAGTGTGGAGTATGTGCAGGCTCTTGCCCATTAGGAGATGCATGGGAGCATACACCTCAAAAAATATTTATGATGATTCGTGCCGGCAAAAAACAAGAAGTTTTGTCATCGGACGCGATGTGGATGTGCACCTCGTGTTATAATTGTATCGTCCGTTGCCCACGAGAGTTACCAATTACCCATATAATGCATGGGCTTGCTCATTATGCCAAAAGATTAGGCTTAGCGCCAAAAAATAATCCAACTTTAAAATTCGCCCAAATTTTTTGGAATAACCTTACCAAAACTGGTCGTGTTAATGAGTTAAAAGTAGGTTTGTCTTTGTATTTTATGAATGGTTTTGTCGAGGGCATAAAAACCTCTTTGAAGATGCAAAAAGTAGGCCTAAATATGATTAAAAATAAAAGGTTTAGTATCGCAGAGGCATGGGGCGGACATAGTGTTAAGGATAAATCAGGTTTGCATAAAATGCTTAAAAAAGCTTACGACTTAGAATCAGCACGAGTTGATAAATAGATACCGTCATAAGACGGACACAAAAAAACACCGTCATTGCGAACGAGCTTGCGAGTGTGGCAATCTTTTAATTGTGACGAAAAGTAATTTTTAAATTTATAGGACAAAAACAATGGCAACAGAATATTCATTTTACCCAGGTTGTAGCTCACAAAAAGGGGCATCATCGTCCAACTATCTAAACTCTGTCAAAACTATGGCGGATAAATTAGATATAAAATTAAATGAAATCCCCGACTGGAATTGTTGTTCTGCCTCAATCGGTTATGCAGGTGGCGGTCAACTACCAAGGCTTGCTCTGTCTGCTCGTAACATTGCCCTCTCTGAAAAACATAACCAAGGGCAAACAATAGTCTCCCCATGTGCTGCCTGTTGGCTCGCTACCAAAGAGGCATCAGAGCGTTTAAAAGAAAATGAAACCTTAAAAAAAGAGACGCAAATAGTGCTGAAAGAAGTAGGTTTAAAAGTGGAAAATGAAACTCCGATAAAACATATGGTCGAGGTTTTAATCGAAGATATAGGTTTTGATAAAATAAAAAAACAAGTTACCAAACCACTCAAAGATATAAAAATTGCAGGTTATGTAGGCTGTCAGACCAACCGCCCATTTGGCATCAACGGCGAGTCATATGAAAACCCAAAATATCTTGATAATTTAATCGATACTCTCGGCGGCACACCAATTGAAAATTATGACAAAAAAGTCCAATGTTGTGGCGGAGCATTAGCATTCTCCGAGCCTGAAAAATCCCAGATGATGATAAAAGATATTATAGAATCCGCCGCAGATGCCGGAGCGGATATGATAGTCACCCCATGTCCTGTTTGCCAGATGAATGTAGAGGTTTATCAAGATCAAATAAATACCAAATACAAAACCAACTTCAAAATGCCGGTCACATATTACAGCTCACTAATAAGTGTCGCTTTTGGTGCGAACATCAAAAATTCCGCATTAGATCAACAAATAATCCCAGCTACAAAACTAAACGCCATCGCAAAATCATAGTAAGCGACAAATGTTCCTTAATGTTGTTCATTGTTTGGATGAGCAGAATTAGGGACATGTTGAGCTTCCCCCAAATAACACAGACAAGAAAAAAGACAGTCATGCAGGATAAGTTTATTTTAGGGGCTGTGGCCATTGCTACACTTGTGACTTATCTTGCCGGAAAAGACAAAAAATAAAATATTTGCATTATGATTTTATCTTTTGTTATAATGGTTCTTTTTTATTGGTGTCCTATTATGAAAAATAATGTTGTAGTTTTAATTGCTGGTTTATTCTTATCTCTTTCTGTGTTCGCTGATAGTGTTGAGGAGAGAATAAAACCTGTTGGCAGCCTTATATTGAAAGCCGATACCGCAAAACCTGTCAAGGTTGTTAAGGATTCTGCTGCAGTAAAACCTGTTGAGGTTGTCGCTGAAAAAAAAGAGGAAACTGTTGCTCCTACTGTTGCCGTTGCATCTGCCGACACTGCTCCTGCCACACCTAATAAAACTGGCAAACAAATTCATGATACTATCTGTTTTGTCTGCCATGTCTTAACTGCTGAGGCGATTAAAGCTCCCAAAACTCACTCTAATGAATGGGATAAAAGAATGGCAGCAGGTATCGATGCTTTGGTTCAATCTTCTATCAAAGGTAAAGGTGCTATGCCACCGAATGCCGGCAATCCTGATTTGTCTCCCGCTGATTTAAAAGCGGCGATTGAGTTTATGGTATCTAAACAATAAAACAAGAATAACTATATTTATATAAAAACCTATGTTTTCAACCGCCGAGGTTAGGCAAAAATTTATTGATTTTTTTGTCGCTCGCCAACACAAACAAGTTCAATCTTCGCCATTAATTCCTGCATCTGATCCAACACTATTATTCACTAATGCCGGAATGGTGCCATTCAAAGATGTTTTTACAGGTGATGAAAATCGCTCTTATAAAACTGCCGTCTCCGTCCAAAAATGTCTGCGAGCAGGTGGCAAACATAATGATTTAGAAAATGTCGGATATACCGCACGCCACCATACTTTTTTTGAAATGTTGGGTAATTTTAGTTTTGGTGATTATTTCAAAGAAGAGGCGATTAAATTTGCTTGGGACTTTTTAACCGTTGAGTTAAATATTCCTACTGAAAAACTATGGGTGACGGTATATCACGAAGATGATGAAGCAGCCGACATATGGTTAAATCAAATCAAAATCAACAAAAATAAATTGATAAAAATCTCTACCTCGGATAACTTTTGGCAGATGGGAGATACTGGTCCTTGTGGTCCTTGTAGTGAGATTTTTTATGATCATGGGGACAAAGTTCAAGGCGGCCCGCCTGGCTCTGCCAACGAGGATGGTGACAGATACATTGAAATTTGGAATCTGGTTTTTATGCAGTTTGATAAAAAAGCTGATGGAACCTTAGAAAAACTCCCCAACCCTTGTGTTGATACTGGCATGGGTTTGGAGCGATTAGTTGCTCTATTGCAAGGCGAACATGATAATTATGACATAGATTTATTTAAAAATTTACTCAAAGATATCGCCTCTATTATAAAAGTTAATGATTTAAAATCTCAATCATTACGAGTTTTAGCCGACCATATTCGCTCCATATCTTTTCTTATAGTTGATGGAATACTGCCTGGCAATGAGGGACGAGCTTATGTTTTGCGTCGAATTATCCGCCGTGCTGCCCGCCATGGATTTAAATTAGGGCAAAAACAGGAATTTATCTATAAACTACTACCTGCCTTAATAGAGCAAATGGCAGACTCATATCCAGAGCTTAAAAAACAACAACAGCATATTCAAAAAATTATCAAAACAGAGGAGAGCAAATTTGTTGCCACCCTTTCAACTGGAATGGCTTTATTGCAACCATATTTAAAAAATAACACTACATTAGATGGAGAAATTATTTTCAAACTTTATGATACCTATGGTTTTCCGCCAGATCTTACCGCCGACATTTGTCGTGAAAAAAATATGAAAATAGATATGGCAGGTTTTGATAAACATATGGGACAACAAAAAAAACGTGCTAAATCATCTGCTAAGTTTAAAACTATTGAAAAAATAAATCTTGCCGATAATACAGCGACAGACTTTATAGGTTACGATGCCTTGCAAGAAAATAATTTAATAGTCAAACAAATAATCCAAAACAATAATACGATTGAGATTTTAAAAACCGCAGAAAAAGCTCTGATAATCTTAGATAAAACCCCATTTTATGCCACCGCAGGCGGACAGATAGGCGATAGTGGCATTATGGAGAATGATAATTGTAAATTAGAAGTTCAAATCACAGACAAACAATCCGATGTCATTTTGCACTCGGTAATTTTAAAGTCAGGAACATTAAAAACAGGGGATAAAATAACAGCAGTTGTTGATACAACAAAACGAGAAAAAACTACGATCAATCACTCGGCTACCCATTTGTTACAATCTGCCTTAAGAGAAGTTTTAGGAGACCACATTCAACAAAAAGGCTCACAGGTAAATGATAAATCTTTGCGTTTTGATTTTTCTCACTATGAAGGCTTGTCTGATGATGCAGTAAATCAAGTCCAAGACATAGTTAATCAAAAAATTTATCAAAATATTCAATCTTCCACCGAGGTTTTATCTATTGATGATGCCAAAAAAAGTGGAGCTACGGCACTTTTTGATGAAAAATATGGCGAAAAAGTTCGTTTGGTGCGTTTTGGTGATTTTTCTTATGAATTTTGTGGTGGCACTCATCTCAAATCTACTTCCCAAATTTCTTTATTTGTTATCATATCGGAGCAGGCAATCGCCTCTGGTGTTCGCCGTATTGAAGCTACCACCTCACAGGTTGCATTTCAATATCTGATTCAGCACAAAAAACAAATTAAAGATTTAACCGCTATTTTAAAAATAGATAGTAATAATTTAACCAAAAAAACAGAACAATTATTGCAACAAAACAAAGATTATAAAAAAGAATTAAAACAGCAATCCGCCAAATCAGATAATAACCTCACCAAAGATTTAATACAGAATGCAGTTAAAATTAAAGATATAAATTTTATCGGCAAAAACATAAAAAACATTGATCGCAAATCTCTACAACAAACAATTGATGAGATTAAAAATCAACTCAAAAATGTTGTCTGTGTTCTTGCCACCGAGGAGAAAAATGCAGCCGTAGTTATAGCAGTGTGTAGCGACAATCTTATTCAAAAAATATCCGCCAACGATTTATTACAACATATCCTACCTGCCATAAACGGCAAAGGCGGAGGACGACCTATGATAGCCCAAGGAGGGGGCGATAATCCAAAGGGCATTGAAAAAATGCTTAATAGTGCCAAGAAATATATTGAAACAAGAGGTGATTTTAAAAATGATTAGTAAGAAATTAAATGAAAGATGTACAGAAGACATAGTTCGCGAACATTTCAAAAAAGATGGTTTGTTTTCAAATTTAATTTTTGAAGAGCAAACATCAAACATTCCAAAAATTGATAAACTTTTAAAAAATGCTTCAAAAAAAGGCACGGGTCGTGGCATGCCTGAATTTATTATCTCTGTCAAAGATGAGAGCGATTTAATTATTGTGGTTGAATGCAAGGCTGATATTTTAAAACACGAGAGCAAAAACAGAGATCAATATGCAGATTATGCTGTTGATGGTGCTTTATTGTATTCTTCATATTTATCAAAAGAGTGTAATGTTTTGTCGCTGGCAGTAAGTGGCATAGAAAAAAAGAATATTAAGGTTTCATATTTTTTGCAAAAATGTGGCGAGACCAAATCTGATAGAATTTTTGGTAATAGGCTTATTAGTATTGATGATATTTTGTCAGGTTTGCGACAAGATACCGCAAAAAAGAACGAAAAATATGAAAATTTATTGGACTACTCCAAAGAATTAAATCAACAATTACATAAATTAAAAATCAAAGAAGATAAAAGATCGTTACTTGTGAGCGGAGTCTTAATAGCACTTGATAATACAGATTTTTATAGAAGTTATATCGCTCTTGCAAACAATAAGATGATAGCAGAGACTCTTGTCAATACAATTAGACAACAATTGGAGAATGAAGACTTACAAGGCAAAAAAATTGATAAACTCATGCAAAATTATAGTTTTATCAATACCCACCCAAGCCTTGTAGAGTGCAAAAAAAATATAAACCTAAAAGATTTAAAAGAACTTATTGATGATATTGATGAAAACATAAACGGATATGTTAGAACTTATAAATATTATGATGTTTTGGGGCAGTTTTATATTGAATTTCTAAGATATTCAAATGCAGACAAAGGGTTAGGAATTGTATTGACTCCTCCGCATATAACCGAATTTTTTTGTGATATTGTTGATATAAAATCAGATGATGTTGTGTTAGATAACTGCACAGGCACTGGTGGTTTTTTAGTGTCCGCTATGAAAAAAATGATTCAAAAATGTGCAGGAGATAACAAACAAGAGAAACACATAAAACAACACCAACTCTATGGGATAGAATATCAACCTGAAATGTATCCACTTGCAGTGTCAAATATGTTTTTGCACGGTGATGGTAAAAGCAACATAATAAGTGGCAGTTGCTTTGATGAGTCAATTATTGAATTAGTTAAAAACAAAAAACCTACAATAGGTTTTTTAAATCCACCTTATAAGTCTGAATCCGATGACATAGAAGAGTTTGAGTTTATATTAAATAGTTTAGATTGCTTGCAAAAACATGGAAAATGTGTAGCAATTGTCCCTATGAGTTGCGCATTAGCACAAAGTGGTGAGAGGTTAAGATTAAAAGAGCAATTATTAACAAAGCACACCTTAAAAGCAGTATTTTCTATGCCGAATGAATTGTTTCATAACTCAAAAGTTAGCCCTCCTACTTGCATTATGGTTTTTGAGGCACACATCCCACATCCAGAACGAAACAAGGTATTTTTTGGTTATTTTAAAAATGATGGATTTGATAAAAGAAAAACCAAAGGCAGGTTTGATTATAACAATAAGTGGGGTGATATTAAAGATAATTGGTTAAATTTGTATGCAAACAATGAGGCAAAAACAGGATTAAGTATTACACAAAAAGTCAGTGCAAATGACGAGTGGTGTGCAGAAGCCTATATGGAAACTGATTATTCAACATTAAACCAAGATGACTTTAAAAATGAGTTAAAAAAATATATTGCTTTTGATGTATTGAATTATGACTAATACAAAAACTACCTCATTAGATAGCATTTTTGACATTACATATGGCAGTCAATTGGATTTAAATAAATTAGAAATTGACTTAAAAAACGGAGTTAATTTTATATCTAGAAGCCGTGAAAATTTAGGGGTCAAAACAAAAGTGAAAAAAATATCAAACAAAACAATCTTTAAAAAAGGCTCAATAAGTGTAACATTAGGCGGGTCATATTTATTGTCTGCATTTGTTCAACAAAATGATTTTTATACGGGACAAAATGTAAAAGTTTTATCATCAAAAATAAAATTAACAGATGCAGAAAAAAAATTTTATTGTTATGTTATATCTCACAATAGATTTAGGTATACATCTCATGGAAGAGAAGCCAACAAAACATTGGATTATTTGCCAGTTCCAACAGTTGACTCTATTCCAAGTTGGGTCAATAAAACAAAAATAAAAATTCCAAGCAAGAAATCTCTATTTGATAAAAAACTTACTATAAATACTGAAAAATGGGAGTATTTTTATTATAAAGATATTTTTGATATAAAAAAAGGTATAACACCGAAAAATAAAGAAAGTGGCAAGACTAATTTAATTAGTGCAACATCTTTAAATAATGGAGTTTCAAAACAAATAAAATCAGATAAAAATCCATACATAGGCGGAAAAATAACGGTTTCATCAAATGGTGCCGTAGGTGATGCTTTTTATCAAAAAAATAATTTTTTTGCCACAGGAGACGTCAATATTTTAATGCCTAAGTTTAACTTAAATCCATATATCGCTATGTTTTTAAATACAGTTATTAGCAAAGAGCAATTTAGGTTTAATTATGGCAGAAAATGGGGTAAAGAGAAAATGTTGACTCATAAGATAAAGTTACCTGTAAAAGACAAATTGCCAGATTGGCAATTTATGGAAGATTATATAAAATCATTAGAGTTTAGTAGCAATCTTTAATTTTTGCAACAACACAAATTAACTATATGGAAATGAACAAAACAAAACACATGCATGGACGAATAAAAAATTTATTTTTAATATTTTTCTGCTCTTTTTTTTTATTTTCATGTGCTACGGATGACAAAAGGACTAAAAAAACTGATAATGAAACCAACAATCAAATTCAAAACATAAAAAGCTCCGATAATCATCTCAACAACAATCAAAAAACTAATCTATCACAAAACCAAACTCCTCCAAATAATTCTCAATCAATAACTCCCACAGCAAACATAAAAGATGAAGAAAAATATAATGTAGTTGTCCAAGATGTGCCATTAAAAGAGGTGTTATTAGCCTTGGCAAAAGATGCAGATTTAAAATTAGATATTGGCAACAACATAAAAGGCAATATTACACTTACTGCCAAACAGGAGACTCTCGGGGTTATTTTAGAGCGAATAGCCCAAATTCATCCGATCCGATATGAAATTAAAAATAAATATGTCAAAGTCATAGCCGATAATCCATTTTATAAAAATTATTATCTTGATTATGTAAATATAACTCGCACGAGTAAATCTGCGGTTTCTTTGGAGACTCAAATCGGGGCAGTTGGTTTTGATCCTAAATTGTCCGCCGGCAACAATTCAAACACGACTCTTAATAATATATCCCATAATGATTTTTGGAATAATATCAATGATGCTATCGCTAATATAATAAACGACAAACAAAAAGACAAACAAAAAAATAATGGAAAAACAGATTATAAAAATATATTTATCAATCCAGAGGCAGGCATGGTATCGGTTAAAACGAATACTAAAAATCATCAAAAAATAGGGAAGTTTATCACAGAAATTATGCAAAGTGTCAATCGGCAAGTTTTAATTGAGGCGACCATTATTGAAGTAGAATTATCAGATTCTTTTCAAGCCGGGGTAGATTGGAGCAGGATTAGACCAGAGGGGCAATATGTTCAAAGTTTAACTGGCACAAATCTTAGCACGGCACCCTATACATTATTAAAATATGCAGGTAGCGATGGGGTAGATACCGCTACAATCAAAGCTTTGGCAGAATTTGGCGACATAAAAGTTTTATCAAACCCTAAAATTACAGCTTTGAATAATCAAATGGCAATTATGAAAGTTGTTGATAACAAAGTTTATTTTACAACGAGTGTGCAGGTTGTTGCAGGCAGTGAAAAGGTGACCCAAACACTTTTTGAAACTCGGGTTCATACAGTTCCTGTCGGTTTTGTAATGCAACTTATCGCCCATATCAATAATAAAAAAAATATAATGATAAATTTACGTCCTACGATATCAAGGATTGTCGGTTATATCAACGACCCTAATCCGCAGTTATCAGACTCCAACGTGCAAAGTAAAATCCCAGAAATTCAAGTGCGAGAGTTTGAAACTATGTTGCGGATTCAGTCAGGAGACACCGTGGTGCTCGGCGGACTTATGCAGGATAAAACCATCAACAAAACATCAGGCGTGCCATTGTTATCAAAAATCCCATATCTTGGTGCTTTATTCCGTTATAGTTCCAACCAAAAAATTAAAACAGAATTGCTTATTTTCTTAAAACCAACTGTTTATTAGAGACAAAAAATGAAAAATCAACAAACAGTATCTTTGGTTCTCGGCAGTGGCGGCGCTCGTGGTTTAGCCCATATTGGAGTTATCCGTTATTTAGAAGAGCAGAATTTTAAAATTATCTCAATTAGTGGTTGTTCCATGGGGGCTGCTGTTGGTGGAGTTTATGCCGCCGGCAAATTAACAGAATTTGAAAACTGGATCACAGCCATTAGTAAATTTGATATTATAAGCCTGCTTGATATATCTTGGCAAAAAACAGGTTTAATCAAGGGTGATAAAATAATAAACACTTTGATAGATTTGGTAGGAGACAAAAAAATTGAAGATTTACCGATAAAATATACCGCCGTAGCCGTTGATATAAAAAACGGTAAAGAGGTCTGGATAAATACAGGTAAACTCTTTGATGCCATTAGGGCTTCCATATCTTTGCCACTTTTTTTTACCCCATTTAATCGTAATGGAGTTGATTTGATTGATGGCGGAGTATTGAATCCGGTGCCGATTGCCCCGACTTTTAGTGATGGTAGTGATATTACAATCGCTGTAAACTTAGGAGGTGAGCCTGTTGCTCAAAACACCAAAAATATTCAAAAAATAAAAAATAAAAACGATAAAGAAAACTTATCAGTTTTTAATAAAAAAGTCCAAAGTTATATCCAAAAATTCAGCGATAAAATGCAAAATACAGCAAAATTTGATATCAAAGCATATAACATAGCAAACCAAGCCTTTGATGCGATGCAAAGCACGATTGCACGCCAAAAATTAGCCTCCTATCCGCCGGATTATACCATAAACATCCCTATCAACTCTTGTAATATTTTTGAATTTGACAAAGCAGATGAGATGATTAAATTAGGTTATAATTTAACCCAGCAAAAAATAAATAACATAAAAATATGAATCCACAACTTACCAAACAAGATACTCAAACAGAATTTTTATTATACAAAACAGCCGATAATAAAATAAAAATAGAGGCACGGCTTTATAATGACACTATTTGGTTGCCCCAAAAAAAAATCGCAGAGTTATTTGGAGTTTACAAATCAACAATTAGCGAACATATAAATAATATTTTTCAAAGTGGTGAATTATCAAAAATAGCAACTGTTCGGAATTTCCGAACAGTTCAAAAAGAAGGCACAAGAGAAGTCCAAAGAGATATTGAATTTTATAATCTTGATGCGATTTTATCAGTGGGATATAGGGTCAATTCAAAACAAGCAACTGGGTTTAGAATCTGGGCGACAAAAACATTAAAAGAATACATTATCAAAGGTTTTGTTTTAAATGACGAAAGGTTTAAAACAGGCAATTCAATGCAATATTTTGATGAATTGCAAGAAAGAATTAGAGAGATAAGAATATCAGAGCGATTTTTTTACCAAAAAATTAAAGATATTTATATAACAAGTATTGACTACGACAAAGACGACGAACAAACAATTCTATTTTTTAAAAAGGTGCAGAATAAATTATTATGGGCAGTATCAAAAAACACCGCAGCAGAATTAGTATACAATAGAATTGATATAAAAAAACCATTGCTTGGTATGTCGTCATTTGACAAAGAAAACAAAAAAATAACCAAAAAAGACATAACTATTGGTAAAAATTATCTAACCGAAGATGAGATAAAGTTATTAGGCCTGATAGTGGAACAATACCTATCATTTGCCCAGACTATGGCACAACAAAAAACACCTATGTATATGAGCGATTGGATAGAAAAATTAGACGGCATAATCAAATTCAATGGCAGAGAATTATTAGAAAATGCAGGAGTAATAAGCCACAAAATGGCACAACAAAAATCTGCCATTTTATACGAAAAACACAAAATAAAAGAGACAGAAAAAGAAAAACTACAAAGCCTATCAGAATTAGAGGCGGATATAAAAACTTACAAAATGATAAAGAATTAACAAAATTGATGTTTAACAAAAACAACAACCCAAACATAATCATCGCAGGTATCATATCTTTGGTTGTGGGTGTAGGGTTGGTAAGGTTCGCTTTTATTGAACTAAATTGCTTTATCCGATAAATCTTGCTCTAAAGATTTTTTCATATCTTGCAGCACCTCCAACATAACCATCTCTTTGCGATAAAACATCGGCATTAAAATTATCTTTAAAATAATTGCAAAATGTATCTAATCTAGCATTTCTTTTATCATCAATATTTGGGCTCACACAAACATAATAATTCGTTCCATGTTGCAAATTAGATACTTTTTCTAAAAAATCTTGATTTAATTTAAACTTTTCAACATCCAAAACACTGGAGAACAAGTTTAATACATTGTGTGTGTTGTTTACTTTGAATTCATTTTTACTTAATAAATCAAAGCTTTTATTTATGGTTGTTATATTTGCTTTTTTGTCTAACACATCTAAATATAATAAACCGCGATTTATAGAAAGTGCAGATGGCTCAATTAAAACAATGCTGTCTATTGCAATGTTTAGATTTTTTTCTTTTATATAGTCGCAAAATAAAACAGTAGCCAATGCCTGTCCGCACCCCCAATCTACAATGTTAATTGTTTTATTGTTTAGTTCTTCTGCTATTGTATCATAGGCTGAGTATAATTTTTGTTTGTGTTTATTGCTATAATCAACAACATATTTGTATAGAAGCTCTTCGTGTTCAATTATTGTTGTTCCTCTATTTAGCGCATCATGATGTTCTTGTTTGTTTCCGTTTCTCATGTTATATTTTACTGATAATTTTCTTATTTTGTCAAAGTTTATATCTTTCTTAGATTCACATCATAAGTGCAACACTTGACCTAAAAAATATCTATGCCAGTTTTTTTGGCAAAGACCTCAAATGGGCTATTATAACATAAACATTTTCTCGGTCTTGAATTTATTAAA
>QNFE01000038.1 GCA_003645455.1 Gammaproteobacteria bacterium
GAAAATAGTGCATATTTTATTAAAAAAAGAGGAAAATAGCTTGCTATTTGACAAATTTTTTAATAAAATAGGTGCATTTTATTGTTGTTATAAATTATGCTTGAATTATGCAAAGGTCTCAATATATTACAACAACAAAAAATAATCTCCCAGATTGATTATAATTTTGCCTCTTTTGTTTATAATATTCAAAAAAATGATAATGTAACTTTGGCAGCTTGTCTTTTAAGTTATGATGAGAGACAAGGCAATATCTGTTTAGATTTATCCGCCATAGCAGGCAGTAAAAATTTTGTAGATGATGATTTTGCCGGGGTTCAAATGCCCGTTTTTGATGAATGGATAAAAGATTTAAATTCTCATCCGTGGGTTGCCGAAAAACAATACCCTGCCCCCCTGGTTTTGGATAACAATTTATTATATCTTGGCAAAAGATGGTTTGAGGAGACCGGGCTTGCAGAAAATATTAAATCCAGATTAAAAAGTAATATTGATAATGTTAGTTGCGCTGACGAGGATATAAAAACAAGTTTAAAATATAATTTTAGCGTTATCAATGGTGGTCCGGGTTCTGGAAAAACCACGATAGTGTTAAAAATCTTAACTGCATTATTACAGCAAAATGATAACTTAAAAATCGCCCTGGCAGCACCAACAGGCAAAGCAGCCGATCGCTTAAAACAGTCCATTGACAACAACCCAGAATATAAAAATCTCAATGAAAATAACAAAAACTGGCAAGACCCCAAGACTATTCACCGTTTATTAAAACAAGATAAAATAAAAGGTGGTTATAGATACAATCAAAACAAACAACTGCCCTATGATTTAATAATCGTTGATGAGGCATCTATGGTATCTTTATCGATGATGTTCGCTTTATTTGTCGCTATCAAAAAAACAAGCAAAATAATTTTGATTGGTGATTATAATCAATTAGAAGCCGTGGAGGCAGGTGATGTTTTTGCCTCTGTTTGTGGAACAGGTTATACAAATTCACCTGAAATCGCCAAACACATAACCCAGTTAACAGAGAGTTATAGATTTAAAATAGATGGTGGAATTTATAATGTTTTGCAATCTATAAATAATAACAACCCCAAAAAAGCTTTGGATGATTTTATTTTAAATCCAAAGTATAAAGATATAACTTTGATTGAGCCTGATGCAGATGAGAATGAAGACACAATGAACAGAGCTTTGGATTGTTTTTTAGAAAATTATAAACATAGTCCTAAAAACATAACAGAAGCTTTGGGTAATTTAAAAAAGATATCATGCCTTGCCACCACCAACAAAACTGTTGATGATTTTAACCAATTAGCCCAACAAAAAATACAAAAGTTATCAAACATAACAACAAATATTTATAACGGCAAACCGTTGATGATTACTCAAAATGATTATAATTTGAATGTTTTCAATGGTGATTGCGGAGTTTTGTGGCAAAATGATAATGGCTCGTATAAATTGCACCTATCAGATGAACAAGAGATTGACTTTAATCAGTTAAAAAATTATAAAACTGCCTATGCCATCACAACCCATAAATCACAAGGATCAGAATATGACAAAATAATCATGCTATTGCCTGCAAAATACAATAAAATACTAAGCTTGCAGTTAATATATACAGCGATAAGTCGTGCCAAAAAAAATGTAGTAATTATAGGGACAAGAGATATTTTTATCAAAGCTTGCAACAATAAAACAACTCGCACCGGATACTTAAACCATAGATTAGGATGGAAATAACAATATGATAATTAGACCGAGAAACTCTAAGGCCTCAAGCCCGAAAACTGGCGATAACTTTAACAAAAAACCATCACATCATCCATCAAGAATGAATGATGAATGGTATAAAAAAACTGTTGATAGATTGGTTTTTGCCTCATTGGATGAACAAAAAAAACAAAGAAAATGGAAGATAGTTTTTAAATTTTTATTTTTATTTTATTTTA
This sequence comes from Gammaproteobacteria bacterium, assembly GCA_003645455.1. Classification (GTDB taxonomy): domain Bacteria; phylum Pseudomonadota; class Gammaproteobacteria; order QNFE01; family QNFE01; genus QNFE01. The sequence continues at coordinate 1,965 of QNFE01000038.1, forward strand.
TAGTTTCAACTGTAATTTTTATCGTCGTATTTTTTGATAAATTTGCCGTTGATTTGGGTGATCATACTGCAATAGTTGATGTAAAAGGAATTATAGTAGACGGCGAGCCTGCTTCGGCAGATAATATAAACTTAGCTTTAACTACGGCTTTTGAAGATAAAAACACCAAAGCTGTGATTTTAGATATCAATTCACCTGGTGGCTCACCTGTGCAGTCGGCTTTAATTTATCAACACATAAAAAAACTTCGCAAAAAATATCCAAAAATTCCTATCTATGCCGTAGCCTCTGATGTCTGCGCCTCGGGATCTTATTATATAGCAGCTGCCACGGATAAAATATTTGCCAATGAATCTAGCATAATAGGCTCTATTGGGGTGAGAATGGACGGCTTTGGTGCTGTCAATGCTATCAATAAATTAGGCATCACCAGACGACTTATGACCGCAGGTAAAAACAAATCAATGTTAGACCCTTTTTTACCCATAGACCAACATAAAAAGCAACACATGCAACAGGTTTTAAACCAAATTCATCAACAATTTATCAAGGATGTAAAAAAAGGTAGGGGCAAAAAATTAACCACAAATTCTCGAATATTTAGCGGACTATATTGGACCGGTAATGAAGCATTAAAATTGGGCTTGATAGATAAATTAGCTGATAAAAATTATGTTTTATCCCAGATAATAAAAGAAGAAAATACCGTAAATTTTACCCTCAAAGAAGATCTTTTAAGCAGGTTAGGGCAAAGAGTTATGATAGGTATAAAATCTCTAATTATGGATAACAACATCAACATCAGATAAATGGTATTAAATGATATTTTTTACATAGAAGATATAGGGCAAATGCAAAATTTTGCCAAAAAATTATCCCAAGATTTAAAAGCACCATTGATTATTTTTTTAAAAGGAGATTTGGGCTCAGGCAAAACTACCCTAACAAGATTTATCCTACAAGAGTTAGGTTATAATGGCAAAGTAAAAAGCCCTACCTATACCCTCATTGAAACCTATGAATTTAACAATTTTATCATCAACCATTTAGATTTATATCGCATCACAGATCCAGAGGAGGTGTTATTTTTAGGGTTAGAAGATATAATGAATGCAAAAACGATAACTTTTATAGAGTGGCCACAAAAAGCCACAGAATTTTTACCCTTGCCTGACATTATTATCGAAATAATAAGCGACAAAAACAATAATAGTCGTCAAATAAAACTCTCATCAAAAATTTAAAAAATATTTTTTTGCAAATAAAAACTTGCAAATAAAACTCTAATCGTGTATAATACTAAAATCTGTATATTTTTTACAGATAAACTATCCAAGAGATTGTTTGTATGGCAGAGTTTTTATAGAATATTTTATCGACAACAAAATTCATTCATACACAGAATCTTTTTAATCAAAACGGAGAAAATAAGTATATGACTGAAAACAATAATGCTTATTGGAGCGCAAATTTAAAATTGATAGGCATATGTCTGGCAATTTGGTTTGTAGTTTCTTATGGGTTTGGAATCATCCTCGTTGAACCATTGAATGCAATTTCACTCGGTGGTTATAAGTTAGGATTTTGGTTCGCCCAACAGGGTTCAATGTACACTTTTGTGGCATTGGTTTTTTTCTATTCTTGGAAAATCGGTAAAATTGACCAAGAACATGGCGTTAACGAATAATAGGAGATAATTATGGAATTACAAACTTTAACCTACATAGTGGTGGGTAGCACTTTCGCCCTATATATCGGTATCGCTATTTGGGCTCGTGCCGGCACAACTGGTGAGTTTTATGTGGCAGGTAAGGGTATTCACCCGGTGGCAAATGGTATGGCGACAGCCGCCGACTGGATGAGTGCTGCCTCGTTTATATCAATGGCAGGTTTAATCGCTTTTAATGGTTATGGTGCGTCAGTATTTTTGATGGGCTGGACCGGAGGTTATGTGTTGCTTGCGATGTTATTGGCTCCGTATTTAAGAAAATATGGCAAATTTACTGTGCCTGAGTTTATAGGTGATAGATTCTATTCAAATACTGCGAGAATCGTCGCGGTTATTTGCTTGATTCTGGCATCAATAACTTATGTTATCGGACAGATGAAAGGCATCGGTGTGGCATTTTCAAGATTCTTAGAATTGTCATTTGATACTGGTTTATTTGTTGGGATGGGTATTGTATTTTTCTATGCTGTGTTAGGTGGCATGAAAGGTATTACTTATACTCAAATCGCTCAATACTGTGTGCTTATTTTTGCTTACACTGTGCCTGCGGTTTTTATCTCAATGCAATTAACCGGTAACCCATTACCACAATTAGGTTTGGGATCACAAATGACCGAAGGCGGGATGAGTCTGCTTGATAAATTGGATCTGACCCTCAAAGATATCGGTTTTAAAGAATATACCACGGCGGTTTTGGGTGGTTCTAAACTCAATATGTTTGTTTATACTTTAACCTTGATGATCGGCACCGCAGGTCTGCCTCACGTTATTATTCGTTTTTTTACAGTTCCATCTGTAAAAGCCGCGAGATATAGTGCCGCTTGGGCTTTGGTTTTCATCTCATTGTTATATACCGTGGCTCCTGCCGTAGGTGCTATGGCTCGTTTGAATCTTATGACAACAATTGAACCTGCTGCAGGCGAACAACTTGTTTATGCTGACCGTCCTCAATGGTTTATAAACTGGGAGAAAACTGGTTTGTTGAAATTTGAAGACAAAAACGGTGACGGTAAGATTCAATATTATAACGACAAAAAAGGTGCTAAAAATGGTGCTGGCAAACTTATGTCAGAGATAGCTGCCGAGAAAGGATGGAAAGGTAATGAAATGGTTAAAATTGACCGTGATATAATGGTGCTTGCTAACCCTGAAATTGCTAAACTTCCTAACTGGGTAATTGCATTGGTAGCAGCAGGTGGTCTGGCAGCCGCTTTATCAACTGCCGCAGGCTTATTGCTCGCTATCGCCTCATCAATCTCGCATGACTTATTAAAAGGTGTATTTATGCCTGATATTACAGAAAAAGGCGAGTTAATGGCATCACGAATTGCGATGGGTGGTGCGGTTATGGTGGCAGGTTATCTGGGGCTTCATCCGCCAGATTTTGCAGCCGGCACCGTGGCTATTGCTTTTGGTCTCGCCGCTGCCTCAATCTTCCCTGCTTTAATGATGGGTATCTTTTTCAAAAAGATAAACCGTGCAGGAGCTGTGGCAGGTATGATAGCAGGTATTAGTGTAACTATGTTATATGTATTCCAGCACAAAGGAATTATGTTTGTCCCAGGCACTTCCTTTTTGATGGAAGGAATTGGTATGGGTAAAAACTGGTTCTTTGGTATTTCACCTAATGCTTTTGGTGCAATCGGTGCGATAGTAAACTTTGTTGTAGCCTATGGTGTGTCGTCCGTGACAGCCGAGACTCCAAAGGAGATTCAGCATATGGTAGAAGATATAAGAGTGCCAGTTGCTAAAAAATAATTTTTGTTAAAATTATTTGATCTAAACCCTCATTTTGCAATTTGCAAGATGGGGGTTTTTTATTTTTTCTTTATTTTTATTCACTTTTCTTTAATTTAATATATTATGCATCCAATTTTTAAACAAACTCATGTCAGAGCCGCAATTTTTGTAGCTCCTTTTTTAATAGTCGCAGGTTATGTCATTACCGATTATTTTTCCCAAAAAGATGACAACAAAATGCTTGCCAACAACAAAACTTTTGAGTTGGAAATAAACAAAAATTGCCAAATCAAAAAAGGACAATGTCATTTAAAATATAAAAATTTAACGATGAGTTTTTCTTATGACGAAAGCCTGCATCAATTTTATATCAATTCAAACACAAAATTAACCGGAGCTTTAATGTCGGTAAATATAAACCCTCTAAAAGAGAGTGTTTTTGCTTTTAATAGCAACAACAAAATTCAATGGACTTTAAAATTAGATCAGAGCAACAAAAAAGTATTTAACGAGATTCATCTTGTTGTTGAACAAAAAAATACTCTATACTATGCAGAATTAGTTTTTTAAGAAATATTGTTATAATCGTCCATTTTATCAAAATTAAGATACCGATAAATCTCATTTTTATTCGGTTTTATCGCCTCTTGCATAATTTTTAAATACTCATTTTTGGTAGGGATTTTACCAAGACAGGAGCAGATTGTAGCAAGTTCTGCGGAGCCTAAATATGTTTGAGTATCAGTGCCAAGCCTATTCGGAAAGTTACGAGTTGAGGTTGAGAAAATAGTAGAACCTGTTGTCGCACGGGCTTGATTTCCCATACATAAAGAGCAACCGGGTATTTCAATCCTTGCCCCTGCTGTGGCAAATGTATTATAAATTCCCTCGTTGGTTAGTTGTTTTTCGTCCATTTTGGTCGGTGGTGTTATCCATAACTTGGCTTTCGTTTGTCCCATATGCTCCAAAATCTTTGCACAGGCTCTGAAATGTCCGATATTTGTCATACAAGAGCCTACAAAAACCTCATCAATTTTGGTGCCTGCCACCGCTGATAAAGTTTTAACATCATCAGGATCATTTGGGCAAGCAACCAGAGGTTCGGTGATTTTATTCATATCAATAGTTATTGTGTCGTGATAGATGGCATCTTTGTCCGCTTTTAAAAGAGCTGGATTTTTTAACCAGTTTTGCATATCATTAATTCTTTTTTGAATCGTGTTTTTATCCTCATATCCTTGTGTTATCATATTTTTTAACAACACCACATTTGATTTTAAATATTCTATGACAGGTTTTTTATCCAAAGCAATCGTGCAGGCAGCAGCCGAACGTTCTGCTGAGGAATCTGATAACTCAAAAGCCTGTTCTACTTTTAAATCAGATAAACCTTCAATTTCAATTATTTTGCCAGAGTAGATATTTTTTTTACCTGCTTTATCAATAGTTAATTTGCCATCATCTATTGCAGTTTTTGCCAAAGAGTTCACCATATCGCGTAATGTAATTGCCTCTTGCATCTTGCCTGTAAATTTGACTTTCACCGACTCTGGCATATCAAGGGGCATTTTACCCAGGGTGGCAGCAAAAGCTATCATGCCAGAGCCTGCGGGGAAACTTATGCCAAGTGGAAATCTGGTATGCGAGTCACCACCTGTGCCTACTGTATCTGGGATTATCATCCGATTTAACCACGAATGCACCACGCCATCTTTGGGTTTGAGGGCTACCCCACCACGATTTTGAAAAAATGGTGGTAGGTTTTTATGAGTTTGAATATCTATTTTTTTAGGGTAAGCTGCGGTATGACAAAAACTTTGCATCACAAAATCCGCTTGAAACTTTAAACATGCCAAATCTTTTAACTCATCCACCGTCATAGGACCTGTGGTATCTTGGCTTGCCACCGTTGTCATTATGGGTTCTACATACTCTCCGGGCTTAACCCCATCTTTACTGCATGCCTTGCCAATTATTTTTTGGGCGAGAGTGTATTGATTATCTTTATTTTCAGGTTGAGATGGCTGGATAAAAATATCGTTTGGTTTGATATTTAAAGCTGTTGCCGCTTTTTGGCTAAGACTTCTACCAATGATTAAATTCATCCGACCGAGAGCTTGAATTTCATCCAACAATGTCGCAGGTTGCAGTTTAAATGTTGTGATGGTGTTATTTTTGTCATCGGTAATTTTGCCCTCATAAGGATAAATATGAATTATATCGTAAGTTTTAAATCCACTGACATCACATTCAATCGGCAAAGATCCTGCATCTTCGGCAGTATTGAAAAAAATCGGCGCGATTTTGCCACCGAGGATTACTCCTCCTCTTTTTTTATTAGGGATAAAAGGGATATCGTCTCCTATATGCCATAACAAAGAGTTCAAGGCGGACTTACGAGACGAGCCTGTGCCGACTACATCACCGACAAAGACAACTGGTAAATTTTGTTGTTTCAAATCAGCAATTTTTTGCAGAGCATTTTTATCACGACTTTGCAACATTGACAAACTATGAAGTGGTATATCAGGGCGACTAAAAGCCTGCGAGGCAGGTGAGATATCATCGGTATTTATCTCGCCATCTACCTTATAAACAACAAGAGTTATTTTTGCAGATAAAGGCGGATTGTCGGCGAACCATCTCGCAGCCACCCAATCTTGGATAACCTGTTTGGCATATTTATTATTTTTTGACTTTTCTAAAACCCTATCAAAACCATCATAAACTAAAATAATTTTGGCAAGTTGTTTCCCTGCAAAAGGTGCTAAAATCTCATCATCTAATAAATCAATCAAAACCTCAACATTAAAACCTCCAAGCATAGTCCCCAGAATTTCAACTGCTTGTTTTTCATCAATCAGCGAATTTTTAATCTGTCCTTTGGCGATTTTTTCTAAAAACTCAACTTTGATTTTAGCTGCTTCATCCACCCCAGCTGGAATTTGGTTTTTAAATAAATCCAATAATAATTCACTATCTTGGGGGTTATCAACAGATAATAATTCAATTAAATCGCCTGTTTGTTTGGCGCTCAAAACACAAGCAGGAATCCCCTGTTTTAACCTATCATTTTGGTGTTGCACGAATTGTTTTATCATAATTGAATCTCATTAAAATTTTCAGTTGGAACTATAATTTTTTTATCAATAATTTTGTTGCCACTATGAACTGATGAAAATTCATTTTCAATTTGTTTTAGGGTGGAAGATGAAAAATATAACTCTTTGCAATATTCGCATTCAAAACACGGCACATCACGAACCTGCAAATACTTACCATTTTGTTGATAAATGTATTCTCTTTTTGCCTCATTCAGATTTTCGTTGCCACAAAAACTACAATTTTTCATCTTTTTCTCCTTTGAAAAGGGGTTATAAACTTCGGAGCCGTTGGTATATAAACCGTTATAATTACCAAAACTTCACTTTTAGTGCCACACACTACATGAATTGGTTTGCCCTCATCGGTAAATCCAACTATCAGGCAACTGCTCCCTCTAATATCATCATCATATTTTTCTAAAATATAGCCATTTAAGATGGCTTGTTCTAATTCTAAAATTGTTATGTTGTCATTTTTTCGCTCATCATCGGCATGTTTTGAGAGAAAATAATTATCATTGTTAATTTCTTGTTGAATATTTTCAATTTGCATTATATTGCTTAATCAAGTCAATAACTTCATCAACAATTTCCTTGATGTGTTGTTGTCTTTTTTTTGAATCTGTTAAGTTGAGTATACTTTTTGTATTAAATTTTTCAAAATTTAATTTTTCGGCAGGATATTTCCAGCAATTTTGTTTTTCACCAAATTCAGTCCATGTGGTTTTGATTTTTTTTAATTTACCTTGTTGTTTTTTTCTAATAATATCATCGCCCTTATGTTTGTTGTGAAAACCATAGAAAATATTATGATCTAATTCAATAAAAAAATACAAACCATTTTCTATTTTATGCTTTATTCCACAGCCTCTGATGCCTCGTGTTCCTGTATAGTATTTTTTGACAGCACCTTCAATGGTTTTAGGGCTACTCATGTTTGTATTATAGTATTCAAATTCATAATTTTCGTTTTTAAGTTGTTGTTGTAAGTTTTGCCAAAAATCTGTTTGAATTTGAATTTTTGCCTCTTTGATAGCTTGTTGCATATCAAGAGCTAATTTTAGGTTGTCATTTTTTAACAACAATTCTTTTGTTTCCATTATATAACCTTTGTGTTGTGATTGATTGGTAAGTTTTTTTATTAAATTCAAATATTGGGCGATTGTCTCGCGGATAGTTGGAATCAATGACACATCTTTTATACATAACTCCAACCAATTTTTTATATCATCTGCATAAGACAAACATTTAACCTCATGTTTTATTTTTTCATTTGGCTCGTCTCCATACAGAGTTAGATAAATGACTGTTATGTTGTCTTTTTTATAACCTTTCTTTTTTATAGATTTTAAATATTTACTGAGTTGTTTTGAATGATCTTCACTATAAATTTTATTTTCAATAATAATTGCTGTTGTGTTGTCAATTTCAATCAAAATATCAATATTATTTTCTTCTCTGGATATTTTTATCTTATCAAGTTGTGTTGTTAAATTTAACTCATTAAGGAATAATTTAATAAAAACTTTACCCTGTTTGTGGTTGCTGTCTGGATTAAGAAGTTCATAAATAAACCTTGAATGCAAACCAACCTCATCACCGCTTTTTTTTAGAATTGAAAATATTTTAAAACTATCCACATTGGCTTCGTTTAGTTTTTTATATTTAAAATCAATTAACTCTATTTGTTTTAATAGAGTTTTAGTATTTTCAAGCATTTTTATTTATTGTTTTTGTGATAAAAGCGAACATTATATATTATCTACAATTTTTTTGCAACCTATCTGGGATAAACTGGCTGGGGGATTTTGCAATTTGATAGGCATTTTTTATTGTGGTTTGAGTGTAATTTAAGGCTTTTTGTGTGCTGTCAATCAATTCATTATTTTTCTTTAAAAAACAGGTAATGGCGGTGGCAAGGGTGCAACCTGTGCCGTGGAATTTGCCGGTTAGTTTTTTATTTTGCCAAATTTTTATCTTATCTTCTGTATATAATTTGTTGCTAATTATTTTGGTGTTTGGTTCGTCGCCGCCGGTGATTAAAATATTTTTGCAACCGATATTTTGCAATTTTTTAATGGCATTTTTCTCGTTATTCTCGCCTGTTAATTGTTGTAATTCTTGTTGGTTGGGGGTTAATAGATAAGTGTGAGGGACAATATATTTTAAATAGGCTTTAATGATTGCAGGGCTTTGAATTAGTTTATTATTACCGCCTGAAAAAAGCACCGGGTCACATATTATTTTTAAATTTTTATCTGTTTTATTTTGGATAAATTTATCAATTATTTGTATTATTTTGATAGAACCTATCATCCCAATTTTAAGATGGGTTATATTTATATCTTGGTTTAAAGTCTCTAACTGCTTGGAAAATAACTTATCATCCACGGTTATAATTTTATGAACTTTGTTGGTATCTTGCACTGTTTGGGTAGAGACTATCGCACAACTATGCACACCGAGATTTGTAGCAACTTGAATATCGGCTATAATCCCTGCGCCACCTGTGGCATCCAATCCGCTGACTATTAAGATTTTATTATGATTTTTCACTGAGTGAGTTTAAAATATTAAATGCTTTGTCTGCTTTATCAGATGGCACAAAAATATGGTCATGATAAAATCCTGCGACAATATTGGCACTTATGCCATCATCGGATAAACAGGTGGATATAACAGATGTTAAACCTATGTCCGCTAAGTTGGAATAAACCTGCAGAGTTATTTTTTTAAAAACCTGTTCGGATTTAAAGCCGTTTTTTAAAGCTGATGATTTTTCTAAAATTAGCGTCAGACCTTCGTCTTCCTTGAAAGTGCATAAGGGATCTAAATTTTTTAAACCAACCTTATCGCTATATTTAATCGTGCAAAAAATATAACTCTCAACAGATAATTTTGGCTTGATGTTTTTTAATAGTTGATTTAATTTTATGATTTTATTCATAGTTTTTACTGACATTCTTTATAAACCAGTGCATCACATACAGCACATTCTTGGCTATTTAAAAATTTATAAATTGTTGAAATCGCTTGGGTTTTTGAGTCAAAAAAATGATTGTTGCCAATATTTTTGATAAAGCTTGATTTAGCAACAGATTCATAAACGGATGCCTTCAAACCGACAAAATACAAACCACCATTTAATTTTTTAAGACGATTATTTTCAGCAATCAAAGCCTCAGATCCTGCTAGATCAATAAAATTTATGCCACTTGCGACAATTAAAATATGTTTGATTCTTTCATTATCTGATATCTGGGCAAGGCGTTTTTGAATATGGGTAATTGAACCGAAATAAACCGACATATCAATGCGGATAATTTTAAGTTGCGGACATTGTTTGAGTGGTTTTTGTTCTATGCCTATTAGTTTTTTTTTGCCATCATGCGTTTCATCAAAAGCAAGAGTGGGAATTTTGGGGGTTGAGGTTTTGGCAAGAAACAACACCAAGGACAATAAAACTCCCAGATAAATCGCAAATTCAAGCTCTAAAAACAAAGTAGCAAAAAATGTTGTTAATAAAATTGCCGACTCGGATTTACTAAATTTTAAAACCTGGAATATGTGTGTAAAATCAACCAGATTATATGCCACTAATAAAATCACCCCACCCATAGCAGCGATAGGTAAATATACTGCCAAAGGAGCAACAAGCAGGACAATTCCCATCAAAGCAATAGCAGCTATAATAGCAGAGAGCGGAGTTTTCGCCCCTGATTCATAGTTGATGCCAGATCGAGTAAATGAACCTGATCCTGCATAACTTGACAAAAAACTACCTGTTATATTTGAGATACCTTGACCTATAAATTCTTGATTTGAATCGATACGTTGGGAAGATTTGGTGGCGATTGCTCGACTTATTGAGACTGCTTCTATCAAGCCTAATAAAGCGATCGCAAATGCCTCAGGTGCCAAAGATTTAATAGTGCTAAAAGAAAAATCTGGCATTGAAAGCGGAGGTAATTGAGCGGCAATTGCACTGACAAATGTTATCTGGCTCGTAAAATCACCCAGATAAGCTGCCAGCAAACTACCTGTTGCCATTGCTATCAATAAATTAGGTAGTTTTGGTAAGAATATCTTGGTTATAATTGCACTAATAATTGTTGCCAAAGCTATTAAAAATAAATATATATTAAGCTCTGGCAAACCTAGATATAAGTCCATCCAAGTGTGCAAAAATGACTCACCTTTTGGCACAAAAATCCCCGATATATGTTTAATTTGACTGGTGGCAATAAGAATAGCAGCCCCTGCGGTAAAACCTATGACAACTGTATGGGAGACGAAATTTACCAATGCGCCCAGACGTGCGATACCAAAAGCAAGTTGATATACACCTGCCAAAAATGTTAAAGTAAGAGCGATGGAGATAAATTCAGGCGTGCCAGGGGTAGCATGGTGACTAACAGCAGAGAAAATTACAATAGAGATAGCAGTAGTTGGCCCTGATACCAAATGTGCTGACGAACCAAACAAGGCTGCCAAAATGGGGGTTACCATCGCTGTATATAAACCATATTCAGGTGGCAAACCTGCGATAGTGGCAAAAGCTATGCCTTGGGGCAACACAATAACAGCCCCCGTCAGCCCTGCAATTAAATCGGCTTTTACGCTTTTTTTAGTTGTTAGTCTGAACCACTTGATAAAAGGGAGTATTGATGTTAATGTCATATATTTTCTATATGATAAAATTAAAACTGCTAATCATATCATTTTTAAGGTCATAGGCTTAACTTTTCTTGCTAAGTTATTTTTTTTGCAACAAAGCGTAATAAAATCCGTCCATTTGCTGGTTGTTTGGTAAAACTTGCAAACCATACTTCACCTCATTATTTATACCAGTTAATTTTAATTGCAGATGTTCGGCATCTTTATTATTGTTTAAAAAAGCTTCAATTTGCTGGTCATTTTCTTGCTTTAAAATCGAACAAGTAACATACAATAATTTACCGTCTGGTTTTAAAAACTGCCAAAGGATTTTTAACATTTGTTGTTGAATTGCCATTAAGTTTTCTATATCCTCCGCTGTTCTGTGAAGTTTTATATCAGGATGCCGGCGGATTATACCGGTTGCCGAACATGGAGCATCGAATAAAATCCTATCAAACTCATTTTTTTCAAATTCATTTTTCAATTGCAAAACATCATAGTTTGTTAAGTTGCATTTTAAATCAAGCCGTTTTAAATTATCTTTAATTTTGGCAATACCTATTTTTTTTATATCATTGGCAATTAAATTTATTTGGGGGTAGCTCTCTAAAATATGGCAGGTTTTACCACCTGGGGCAGCACAAGAATCTAACACTTTTTGCCCCTGATTTAGGTCTAAAAATTCAAGACAAAGCTGGGCGGCAACATCTTGAATGCTTATCAAACCATCATTAAAGCCATAAATATCCTCAACACTACACGCCTTGTCAAAAATTATAGCAGATGGACTAAAAGAATGGGGCAAAGCTTGATTTTTTATTTTTTTTAAATATTCATCGGTGGTTATTTTGTTGTTATTGACTCTGGCGGTAAGTGGTGGTTGCAGGTTAGAGTTTTTTATTATTTTTAAATAATCATCACCCCAATCATTTTTAAATATCTTTATCAACCATTGTGGATAAGAGAGTATATTTCTATCTTGCTTTTCATTTGGTGGATTGCGAATAAACTCTCGCAAAACCCCATTGACAAAGCCACTCGCCCAGTTTTTTTTAATTTTTTTTATGCTCTGCACGCTTTCATTGACTACCGCATACTCCGGCTGTTGTTGTGAATCTAAACGTACCAAAGCGATAATTAAAATATTTTTTATATCAAAATTTTTTTTAATCAAGGGTTTTTTTAATAATTTATTTAATAAAATTTCATAATATAAATAATAACGGATAATTTCATACGTCATAGCCTGCACGGACGCTTGATCCTTTTGATCTAATGTTTTAAATTCAAATTGCAAAGCCTGTTTTAGATGTTGATTTTTATAAAGGACATTTGATACAACTCTGACTATCGGTAAAATATTCATTATGGGGTATTAGTATAAAAATAAGAATGATACAGTAAAATAAAATATAACACTAATTTTTTAAAAAAACTTATGAACTTTTTATTTTTAATTAGGTCTATACATCAAAATGGAAGAAAAAGCAATTAAATTTATGTCACTTATTACTTGTCCTTATTGTGGTCATAATGAATCTTGCCTAATGCCTGAAAATTATTGTATGTATTTTTATGACTGCAAAAATTGTGGCAAATTGTTAAAAGCAAAAGCGGGGGATTGTTGTGTATTTTGCTCGTATGGTGATGTGGTTTGTCCGCCTAAACAACAAAATATAAAATGTTGTTAGAAGTATTTTGCCAAGAATTGATTGAAAAAATAACACCAATTAGTTTTTTTAAAATACTTTATCTTTACTTTAGAGGTTTAAAATGAAAAAAATAAAAATAGTATCTGCCCTAGGATTTTTTGCTTTGGCTTTGTTTGCTGTAATTGGTTGGTCAATGGGCATGAATACAGATGCTCCAATGTCAAGAGGTGCAATGGGAGGCATGACGAATGATAGTCGTCCAAATTTTTCTCAACTACGGCATAGATATGTTATGCAAAACGGCTTGGATAAAAACTATCTTAATAAAATTAGTCCGCTTGGCAAAAATGCTGATTTAAAACAAGCTAAGTCATTGTATAATCAGAACTGTGCTAACTGTCATGGAGCAGGTGGCAAGGGTGACGGTGTAGCAGGGGCGGCTTTAAAACCAACACCTGCGGATATTGCCACTTTTACCAAAACTCATATGGCTACTGATGGTTATTTGTTGTGGACTATATCAGAGGGAGGTTTGCCGATAAAATCTGCTATGCCATCTTTTAAGTCAATTTTAACAGAGCAACAAATTTGGCATATAGTTGCATATATTCGTAATTTTTAGAGGAGAGAAAATGAAAAAAATACCTGTATTAGTTGTATTGATATTGCCATTTATAGCCTCTTGCAGCCAAAGCGAATCTATAAATAAAAATATCAACAATAGATGGTATACTCAAAATCAGGTTGATGAGGGTAAAAAAATATTTGTTAACAATTGTGCCGAATGTCATGGCAAAAGTGGTGAAGGGATAACCGCTGATTGGCGTAAAAAACAAAAAGATGGCTCTTATCCGCCGCCACCTTTGGATAATTCAGCTCATGCTTGGCACCACCCATTAAAACTCTTAAAACTTACGGTGAATGTTGGTGGCACCCAAATTGGTGGTAAAATGCCAGCTTTTAAGGATAAGTTATCCAACCAACAAATAGAATCTGCTGTGGCATATTTTCAAAATTTTTGGAATGATGATATTTATAGCAGGTGGAAAAAAAGAGGTGGTTTGAAATAGGGACAAATTAATATGATTGCAAAAGTTCAGTTGTTTGCCATTGTTTTTCCGCTTCTAAATATTTTATTTTCTCACCCTTTTTTGCTGGAATATGCGACATAGCTTTTTCAGCAAATGCGGTGATGGAAAGTGATGGATTGACCCCAAGATTAGCCGGGATTGTGGAGGCGTCTATTATTAAAAAATTTTGGTAATTATTTAGCCTATTGTGTTTATCTGTCACGCCTGTATCATCTTGGTTGCCAATATTACATCCTCCCATAATGTGGGCTGTAATAGGAATATTCATATAAACCTCTGTTATAACACCACAGGCTATGCCATTTATTTTTTTGGCTATTTTACGACAAAAATCATTCGCAATGGGGATATAAACTGGATTTTTTTTGTCCGATTGACAGCTTGTCAAACGATTATGTTTTAAAGATAAATTAAGATAATTATCACAGGTTTGCATAACCAAAAGAATTAAGTTTTTTTTAGCAGAACCAATCGGGTTTAAAACTTTTAAAAAATCAATGGGGTTGAATAGTACATTTTTTAAATAACGAACAAATCTGGGTATTTTGCCACCGCCGTCTGTCAGCAACACCGATAACAAACTCATGGCGTCATGGCCTGCTCCATATCGCACAGGCTCTATATGGGTTGCATTATCTGGATAAACACTAGATGTAATAGCCACCCCTGTTGAAAAATCATAATTTTTATTACGAGCTTTTACCGAGATTATGGATTCACTATTAGTGCGGACAAACTTGCCAATATTTTTATTTATATTTGGCATTATATTTTGTGCCCTCATCTTGAGCAATAATTTTAAAGTTCCCAATACTCCTGCTGATAAAACTGTGGCACGACAAGTATAGGTTTGTCTCTTGGATAAAATGCTATCTGATTTACTGGTGGTTATTTTATAACCTGTTGCTCCCTTTTCATCAAGTGGGCTGATTTTTATGACTTTGCTGTTATCAATAATTTGGCAGTTAAATTTTTTAGCAAAATATAGATAATTCTTATCCAAGGTATTTTTGGAATTTTTACGGCAACCTGTCATACAGCAACCACAAAAATCACAACCTGTTCTATCTGGTCCCTCACCATAAAAATATGGATCTGTGACGGTTTTGCCCTCTGTGCCAAAATAAACTGCTACTGTGGTAGGTTTACAACTTTTTTCTTTGTCATATTCTTTTATTGTATCTTTTAATATCTCATCGGCTATGCCTAATTTAGGATTTATTGTAGCCCCTAACATTTTTTTGGCTAATTCATAATATTTTAAAAGGTTTTGTTTGTTGCCAATTTGTTTTATATGTGAATTGTTAAAAAACTCATCTTTTGGAGTATATAGAGTATTGGCATAATTCAAACTACCACCGCCAACCCCAGCACCACTAAGCACAAATATATCTTTTAATAAATTTAATCTTTGAATGCCGAATAATTTTATTTTTGGCAACCACAGATATTTTTTTAAATTCCAGTTAGATTGAGCAAAATCTGTCGCTTGATAGGTTTTGCCCTCTTCTATGATTGCTACTTTGTAACCTTTTTGTGCCAAACGCATCGCTGACACAGATCCACCAAAACCAGAGCCTATGACAATGTAGTCGTAATCATATTTTATGTTGATCATTTTTTAGTATTTTTGTTGTTAATTGAGACATGTCAATGGTTTCAACATATTAGAATCTGCCAATTATTTTTTGTTTGATATTTTTTCTCGTAAAAATTCAGGAGCAAAATCAGCACCATTTTTCCAAGTTAGGGTATGTCCCTCAATAGAAAAATTTTTAAAAAAAGATATGTCGTTTAGTGGTTCATATATTTTGCCGTCTAATTCGTTTATCAAATCAATTTCACCACATGTGCCATCATTAAAAGATATCAAAACTTTATAATCTTTTAAATATTTTGCTTTTTCTACATGCATAAACATATTTTTTACTCCAATGGTGCAATTTTTATCAAAGGCTTTTTGTCCAAAACATTTTGCCAATTCATAGCGAGTTTATCTTTGTTGATAACATACCAATCAAAAACAGCGGTTTGTCGGCTCCAATTTCTGTATTAAATATTTTCATTTTTTACTTATCATTATTTTATCGCCAACATTTTTTATTATTCCAAATTTTTCCCTTATTTGTCCGCTTCTTTTTTGATAATCATCAACAATCAACGAGACATCATAATTAAATTGTCTCGCATGCTCGTTGCGAATTTTTCTTATTTTTGCTATTATCGGATTATTCACTTTTTAAGTTTTCAATCCCCATTCTTTTTCTGCATCAGATAAACTCATGCCATCAACATTTTTCTCTGCAAACTTTGCTTGTCTTAAATCCTTTAAATCCTCAAAATCATTCTGCTTAAACGGAATATTTTCAACTTCTAAACACAATTCAATAACCTCTTTGGTGCGAGTTAATAATTCGTCCAAAGATTTTGCCTGAGTATGACAACCATGCAACGATGGAACTTGTGACACATAAAAACCATCCCTATCTTTTTCAACTATAATATTAAATACTTTATCCATTTTTTTTCTCCTCTTAACAACCTCGAAATATCACATCAAAAATAATTGCTATTTTATCATTTTTCAATTAGTTTTTTCATTTCTTTATCAAAATCACTTTGAAATAATCTATCTTGCACTATTCTATATTTTTCAAATTCAGAGTATGCTTTATCTTTGGCAATCTCTGATGTTATGCGTCCTGCATCTTTTAAAATATCTCGCTCATCATATTCCAAAAATAAATCAAGTCTTTTTGCCCAATCTTGCATTGTCATGGGGATTTTTCTTTTTGCTCGGTCTTCTGCCAGATCCAAATATGCACTAACCACGAGACCAAAAGACTCCAACTCTTCTTTTTTGAGATAATTTTTGGCAATCACTACATCGGTTTTTATAATTTTTCCATCTGGCGAATTTTTCCAACTTGTCAGTCCCATTTTTTCTTTTTCACTATCTGTTCTTTTGTGTATCAACTCTGCGGCTGTATGTCCGTGTATTCCATAGTGAAGTTTATTTTGCACTTTTGAAAAAAAATCTTTTGTGGTTTTTGTGTTTTTGTTGTAATCCAAACTGGTAACATAAATGTCGGTAATTTTTTGATACAAATTTCTCTCGCTTAATCTTATCTCTCGTATTTCAGCAAGCAATTCATCAAAATAATTTTCATCCAAAAAAGCACCATTTTCAAGTCGCTTTTTGTCAATTACAAAACCTTTTATAGCAAATTGTTTAAGAATTTTTGTAGCCCACTGCCTAAATTGTATAGCACGATTAGAATTTGTCCGAAATCCTACTGATATAATCACTTCTAAATTGTAAAATGTTATAACTCTATTTACATCTCTGACACCTTCTTTTTGAACTATTGGGAAATTCCCAATAGTTGATTTTTTATCCAATTCATTTTTTTTATAAATGTTTTTTATATGTTCGTTTATTGTGCTAATATCTACTTCAAAAAGCTCTGCCATCAATTTTTGAGTAAGCCAAATTGTGCCATTTTCAACACGAACCTCAATCCCCTCGCTTTTATTTTGATTAACAAAAATCAAAAATTCTGCTGTGCTATTTCTAATGTTAAGTTGCTTTTGTTTTGTTGTTTTGTGACTCATAAATCCTTTAATTGTCCGCTTTTTTTAGCAGATAAGGCATCGTCTATTAAAAAATCTAACTTACCAGATTCGCTATCATTTGCTATCTTTTCATCCCATTGGGTAAAATCTCTGTCATAAATCCATTGTGCTAAAATAGAAAATTCTTTTTTTGGCAGAATTAAATTTTCTTTTTCAATTCGTTGTAATGCTAACATAATTTATACCTCTATTTTATTTGGACAACTTATTATTTGGCTATCCAAGGCACAAGATTGCCTTCAAAATTATAGCCTTCTCCGTCTTCGTGCCACACACCTTTTACATGAAGTTTTTTGTTGTTGTCAGTTAATTCATTAATTGTGATGGTAGCAATTTCATCATCGTTATCATAATTATAGCCTTCATATCTATATCTTAGATTTGCCCCTTCATAAATTCCGTTTTCTAATAGTTTTGCGGTGCCAGTAAGATTAAATCGACCACCATCTTCATCCGAGCCAGATAAATCAAAAGATATCTCTTTATTTCTCACTATGAATCTGTTTGCCATTAAATCAAAATCATTGGCTCCTAAATCCCCCATATATGTTTTTATTTTTTTCACAATACACTCCTGTTATTTTTGAAAATCAGAAAACTTAACACCGTTTTGGCAAGTTTTTATGTTGTTTATAATGACGATACTATAACAAATTTTTAAATCTATAATTCGTTTTTTCGTCTTATTGGTTTTTGAATTGTGTTGGAGTCATACCGGTATATTTTTTAAAAGCAACATTAAAAGTTGATTTTGAATTAAAACCTACATCATATGCAATTGATAAAATATTTTGTTGGTATTGGGTGGTGGGGTTTGATAGTTTTTGTTTTGCCTCTTCGATACGAAGAGAGTTAATAAGGTCATAAAAATTATGCTGGCAGCCAATATTTATAACCTGAGATAGTTGATATGACGGCATACCAAGATGGTCTGCCAAAGAACCGAGTTTTAAGTCGGGGTCTAAGTAGGGTTTTTCTTGTTCTAAATAATTTATTAGATTTTCTTGGTGTGATTCAATATCTTGTTGATCTAAGTTGGAATATTTGCTTAGATTCACATCATAAGTGCAACACTTGACCTAAAAAATATCTATGCCAGTTTTTTTGGCAAAGACCTCAAATGGGCTATTATAACATAAACATTTTCTCGGTCTTGAATTTATTAAAA
>QNFE01000039.1 GCA_003645455.1 Gammaproteobacteria bacterium
CAAACCTTACATTCCCTTCATTTTCAAATGTCCGAATTATCAGCATAACTATATGATAATAATAGTATAATATAAAAAAATCAAAGCTATAAAAGATGACATCTTAAACTGTACCACATACATATGTTATTGCTGTGCTGTCTGTTGTGGTTGTGATACTGTCGCCGACATTGCCACTTAAATCTGCAAAATTTGCAATTGAAAAACCTATATTACCTTCTGTATCTGCTGATTGCATAACAACTGTGGCTGCAAATGTTTTGTCATCGCCATCTGATAAATCGTTTATAATAGCGACTCTGCCTGTAATAGTTGATGTAATAGTTGCCATATTTAATGGCTCTGATGCGGTAAATTTCAAAGTTATTGCATCTAATTCTTTGGCATAACTTGTGGGATTTTTTGCATTATTGGATTTGATTGAAACTAAGGTGAGAGTTGGTTTTTCATCATCAGTTATAGTTAATTGATAAGTATCACTTGCACTATTATAATTACTATCGGCAGCTTTGGTGGCAGTTATTGTGACCACTCCTGGTTTTATAATAGTAACCTCTGCTGTGCCTGAATCTATTGTGGCTATTGAACTATCACTTATTGTATATTCTATTGCTCCTGTACCTGCTCCGTCTGTTGTTATTCTTTGAGTATAATTTGTTGTGGATAAACCCTCTGCTCTATCCGATCCAGCATCTATTGATTGATTTGGCGATTCTTATGACAACAGTTTTGGTGCTTGATCCTGCCGGTATTTGTCGCTTTTATTTCATAAAAAAGATCTCCTGCACAATTTGGAGTGCCTTGAATATTGCCATCAGAGATATTAAAATTCAAATTACAAGAGATAGCAGGATTGATGACAAAAGAATCCGCAGGGTCTGAGGTATTGATAGGATTCCACGCAGATATAACACTATCAAAGGTAGCGTTGATTATATTTGCCGAAGTTGAGATATCAGGGGGTAAAATATTTGTTGTAGGTGGTGTAGGATTTGAATCGGATGTTGTGTTTTGTTTGTTATATTCCGCATCATCCCCACAAGAGGACACTAAAAACATTATTAAAAATACAACTGTAATTTTAATTAGGTTGTTTTTTTTAAAAGTCATAATGCGCTCCGAATAAAAGTATATTCATATTTTTGTGTTCTATTGTTTTATCATCTATTACAGTTTTATGTTGCAACAACATAAACTGGTGTTTTAAAAATAGTTGCCAGTTTTTGTCAATTTCATAATTTGCTCCAATCTGCATACCGTATAGTGATTTTTTAGAGGATTCAACCTCGTTATTGCTGTTGTTTTTAACTGGTTTGCTGTGCCATTTTAACTGACTTACACCTAACAACATACCAATAAATGGTTTATATGTCAAGCTGCTCCATTGATAATTGCCTGTTGCATATATATTTGTAAGATCTGCTCTATCAAAATTTACATTTTGAATGTTTATTGAGCTGAAAATATTAGGGGTAAGTTTATAACCTATGCCAAAATCAAAACTTAAAGCATTTGAATCCAAAACACCAAAGTTCAATTCCTTTTGATTGATGTTGTTGTCAATATTTATCACAGCATAACCCAAACCAAAAAGAGTAAAAATTTTCTCAGTAGATTTTTTTCGCCTATAATAAATAGGAGTTGCCCTCATTCGTTTATATTGTTTATTTTTATTCTCGTTTTGCTTTTCAATACTACTTTGAACATTAGAGCATTTTTTAATTAGCTCTATTTTTACATAACCGATTTTTATGTTATTTTTTTCTTTTTTGGATGCTTTGAATAAAACACAATTTTTTAATTTTGGCTTATCATTTAAAAAATCTTTTTTAACATAAACCCAGGTTTTGGCATAGGTTGCAGTTTTGATTGATAATTCATTTCTTGAATTTTTTTTATAATATTGTTTTTTGACATAACTATCTGTGTCTTTGATTTGACACCATCCATATTTATTGCATTTTTTAATTTGCAAAACTTCAACAAAAAATACTTGATTAGAGTCGTGGATTTTTTTTAAATCTAAGGCTAAAATCTTGGGGGTTACAAACAGCAGTATTGTTATAAAAAATATTTTCATTCGATTGGTATATGGATTGTAAAAATTACATCATTATCTGCATATTCTGCCTTAATATTGCCACCTATTTCAGTAATTATTTTTTTAACAACTGATAAACCTATACCACTGCCACCTTTTTTATCACTCGCATATGGTTCAAATATATGATTTGCAATGTTTTTGGATATTTTTCCTGGGTTAGTTAGCTGCAACATAACATAGTCTTGGTTGTTTATTTTATCAATTTTTGTCTTTATATTGAGATATTTTAATTTCTGTTGAGCCTCAATGGCATTTTTTATCATATTATGTAATAGTTGGCGAATTCTGCCGTCATCTGCTGTTATGTTTGGCAGATTTTGATCCAAACCTAATTCTATTTTGATGTTGTTTTTTTGGTATAGTGCTACGACCTCTGTAATTATTAAATTTAAATCTATATTTTGAATGTCTAATTTTGGAGTTGAGGCAAACTCATTAAAAGCATTTACCATCTTAATCATGCTTTGCACTTGTTTTATTATTGTATTTGTAGCTCTGTCTAATAACTCCATATTTTGTTTGATATCGTTATTGTCTGCTGATAGATATTTGTGTCGTAGGCGCTCTGTTGAGAGTTGAATGGGGGTTAGCGGATTTTTAATCTCATGGGCTAACCTTTTTGCCATCTCCTGCCATACGGTAATTTTTCGATTTTGCACAAGCTCTGTGATATCATCAAGAATTATAATTATATTTTTTG
Organism: Gammaproteobacteria bacterium; assembly: GCA_003645455.1. GTDB lineage: Bacteria > Pseudomonadota > Gammaproteobacteria > QNFE01 > QNFE01 > QNFE01. The sequence continues at coordinate 2,805 of QNFE01000039.1, forward strand.
TGCCATCATTTAATGTAACTTTATTATATTTCGCTAACAACTCTTTTTTGTCATCAAAAACCGTCACTTCTTTTTGCATAACATTTTGGTTATTTTTAGAGAAACTATAAATACTATCTAATATTTCTTTTAAAAAAGGATAACTGTTCGTGATTTTATGAACATCATTAAATAATAAGTTTTTAAGTTTTATTTGCAAAATATTTTCAGAGGACAGGTTATACATTCTTAGATGATAACTTTTTTCACTGTCGGACACAAAAGATTCTTCAAAAACTAAAACCGCATTTGATAGGCTTGTTATAATTGTAGATAAATAATTTTTTTGTAGTTGGGTTTGTTGTTGTGATTCTATAAGTTGTAAATTAGATTTTTGAATTCTTTGGATCATAAGATTGAAAGATTGCACTAAAAAACCTAACTCATCATCGCCTAACTTTTTAAGTTTAATCTTATAGTCACCATCACTTATTTTTTCTGTGGCTATCACTAATTGATTGATAGGGGCTAATAAACGATATGAAAAATAAAACACTGCCCATATTGATGATAAAATACTAAGTAACAAACTTAATGATAGATTTATTACATAACTTGCTCTTAAAGGATTTTTTAATAACAATAACTGCTTGTATTGGTTGAAGCCCTCTTGAACTTTTGCAGTTTGTTGGGAAATGTTGCCATCAATATTATAGAGCGCTTGAAGTATATTGGTATTTGTTTTAGTTGTTGTATTAACAGGTAACACAGTTTGAATATAAAATTCATCATTGATGATAGTAATCCCTACATAAAATTTATTACTTTTTAAAGAAGATAGTATCTGTATGTCTGGCATAGATGGCACAATTTTAATGGTTTGGGCGAATGCCACACCTATTATGCGGTATTGATAATCAAGGTATGTAATCTCATAGGCGTCTGTGCTTTTGCGAATATTTTCCATATCAGACATAGCCGTAGCACTATCCATAGATTCTAATATTTTTACCATATTTTTAGTGTTATCTAATTTTTCTTGTTGCAGGGCTTGTAACATTTGGCGGCTGATAGATAGAGCGCTCTCTAACCCTGCCTCAACTTTGGTATCAACCCAATTTTCAATGCTGTTATTTAAAAAATTGACTGAAAAATAAAATACAATTGCCACCGGAGTGATTATTAAGAGGCTGAAAATAACAATCATTTTACTAAGTAATTTATGCCCTATAACTCGTTTTTTAAAACTACGACTTAATTTTAAAATATTTGCTAAAATTAGCAAAGCAATAAAAGTGACGCCACCGATATTAAATAACAAAAACCACAGGTAATAGGAGCCGAACAAACCTATATTATCAGTAGCATTTACCATAATAATAAGTGATATTAACAATAATACGAATAACAATATCATTGGTAAAAAACTTGTAGATAGGTAATTTATTGCTCTAATAACCATTTTAACCTGTTTGATTTAATTTGTAAGTCGCTTGAAAAAAAACTATATGATTTTGTTGAAAGTGGCATATTTTCAATGCTGACAAGGACAGATAAAAAACCGTAATACTCATTTTTTATGCCATTTTTTGAATCCAATAACAATATTTTGTCAATCAATGGCAAATCTCTTAATGTCCCTATAAATGCAAAAACATCTCTGAGTTTAGAAAAATTTGTTTTTTTGTTGGTATTTATGTTTGTGAGTTGAAATAAATTCGCTAGGTTGTAGTATTGAATTTTGTATTCTTGTTTTAAATTTAAAATATGTTTATCTCGCCATAAAACTCTATTTTTATACATATCAATACTAATTAATGCCGACAGTGCGGCTCCATTTTTAAGAGCGGCAATAGGTGCTTTTTTATGAGGTATTTTAAAATTTGTGCTCAAATAATACACCTCTTTTTTTAGATATATTTTTGTTTTTTGGATTTTAAAATCAGCGGATTGCACCCCACTAAAAGGAGCGATTGTTATTAAAAATATCGACAAATATTTATAAAATCGCATTATGATTTTCTATTTTCATAAATAAACGATCTATGCCTACAGCTACACCAGATGTATTTTTCATATTTTCTAAATTATTGATAAAATCATCATCTATTGGCAAAGCACTAAGGTTTTTTTGCCCTCTTTTGATGTTTGTTGTTTCAAATCTTTGTTGTTGCTCTTTTTTGTTTCTTAACTCTAAAAATCCATTTGCTAACTCGGTATCACCCCAATAAATCTCAAATCTACAACTCATATTATTGACCAAGACAGATAGAGATGCTTGCTCTTTGGGGTAGTTATAAATTATTGTCAGGGTGTTTTTTGCAAATTTTTTATTGATATAGCTACCCATGATTAAGTCTAGTATATCCTGTTTGTTTGTTGCGAACGGTAAGGAAATATTTTTTTCAGCACATATTTTTTTTAAGATTTTAATTGTTATTTTTTTATAATCGAGCCCACAATATTTTTTAAATAAATCTTTGTGGGTAATTTTTTTAACCCTTAGGTTGTGTTTGTTATTATCCAATAACTTAAATAATTCAACCACTTCATCTGATAAATCCATATAGTCTAAACCTATACGATACCACTCTAACATCGTAAATTCTTGTTTGTGGATGGGGCCTATATTTTCATTTGCTCGAAAAGCAGGTAAGATGCTATAACAATCTCCTGCTCCTTGACAAAGCAGTTTTTTTATGCCAAGCTCAGGTGATGTTTGTAAGAAATATTCATTATTGTTGTCATCAAGTATTTGTAACGGCTCAATATGTAGATCTGGAATACAAAATTTATCTAATACTGGCACGATTACCTCCATTATATCTCTATTTTGCATAAATAAACGAATATCTTGTAAAAATATACTTTTTGTCCGTAGGGTTTGATGGAGATTTTTATTTGATGCGACTGACATATGAGCTGTTGCGAGTATCTATTTTTACAGTCTCACCCTCTTCAACAAACAAAGGAACATTGATGCGGGCTCCGGTTTCAACTGTGGCAGGTTTTATGCCACCTTGCGCCGTATCTCCCTTTAACCCAGGATCAGTCTGAGTAATTTTTAACTCTACAAAGTTGGGGGCAGAAACGCTAATCGGTTCATTGTTCCACAATGTGATATCATACTTATCTTGCTCTTTTAACCATTGTTTGCAATCGCCTACAGCTTGGCGGGTGACAGATACCTGCTCAAAAGTTTCACCATCCATAAATACCCAAAATTCTCCATCAAAATATGAGTATTCATAGGATTGATTCATAACATCGGCGGCAGGAACACTCTCCCCTGATTTAAATGTTTTTTCCAAAATTTTGTTATTTAATAAGTTGCGAATTTTAACCCTATTAAAGGCCTGTCCTTTGCCAGGTTTAACAAATTCATTTTCAATAATCTCATAAGGGTTATTATCTAACATAATTTTCAAGCCACTTTTAAATCCACTTGTATTATAATTTGCCAATATCTGATCTCCTATTAAAATATGAAAAAACAACAAATTTTACCATTTTTAAACAATAAATGGCAAAAAATCTACTCATCTGATGCTGATAATTATTTTCATTGTAAAATACCAGATATTTTTATAGAAAAAATAAATTTTAAAAATGATGATGATGTTTTGTTAAAACAATTTTTGCCTAATAAAAAAGAGATGCAATTACATCATAAATATCATCTTGATCCACTTAGAGAGCAAACTGCTATTAAAAATTATTTTGTCCATACATACAAATCAAGATTATTAGTTTTTTTAAATAATAATTGTGTAGTTAATTGTCGTTATTGCTTTCGCAAACATATCAAGGATAAGCAAAAAACTATCAGTAAAAATTTTTTAGAGAACATTAAGGACCATATTATCAATTGCCCTCAAATAAACGAAATTATTTTAAGTGGTGGTGATCCTCTAACATTATCAAACAATGAACTATTTAAACACATAGACTGCTTATTGGAATTAGAGCAGATCAAAACTATTAGAATTCACAGCAAAATGTTAAGTGCAAATCCGCTCCGGATAGACGATGAATTCTTATCATATTTTGCTAAAATCAAGATAAAAAAAGTTTTAGTATCTCATATCAATCATAACATTGAGATCGGTAAAGACACCAAAAATAAAACTGCCAAATTAAAACAAAGAGATTTTACAGTTTTGAATCAAAGTGTTTTATTGAAAGGAGTCAATGATGATATAAAGATTTTAACAGAGCTTTGCGAGGATTTGTGGCAAGCTGGTATCTTGCCTTATTATCTACATATTCTTGATAAAACAGTCGGCACAATGCATTTTTATGTCCCAAAAAAACAAGCTATTGCGCTCCATAATCAATTAAAAAATAATGTATCTGGTTTTATAACTCCAAAATTAGTTCAACAAAAAGAAAATCATCAAGCAAAATTGTGGTTATCTTGATTTAAAAAAATTTGCAATCCAGGATATTTTTATGGTAGAATTAGGTTTTTTTATATCGGAGAATTTTTATTATGAATAAATTTTTTATAATTTTTTTAATGGGGTCATCATTATTGTTAGCTGAAAATATTATGGCGCAGCCTCTTATGATGTCACCACAATGGGCTGATACTGTTTGTCAAGGATGGAATAAATCAAAACCCCTCACACAGGATCTTGTAGGCCGTAAGTGGATGGATAATGACAATAAAAGAGGATATAAGGTAATTCACTTGTATCGCACAGATTGCCCTAAAAGCCCGCGAGTTGAGCTTACCATTACCGCTAAAAATGAAAAAGCAATGTGCACATATGGTGGCAAAATTAAACACAAAAAATTAAATCTTGATGTTGACTACCTGATGCATGCAACCTTGGCTGACTGGATTTGTATGGGAAAAAATGATTTTGGTTGTGGGCCTATGATGGCTATGATGAATGGCACACTACAATTTTCAGGACCAAAAATGGAAGCCATGGGTGTCATGACTCCGTTTGAGAGCTTTATGATTTTGGCAGGGTCTACACCTGCTGACAAGAGTTCTTGCCCTAAATAGAGTGATTGATCTTTTTGCACAAAACAAACCAAATTTGGCAAGTTCTGTAAAAGAAGCTCTGATTAAACCCAAAGGGTTTGATTAGATGAAAAAAATAGATAATATTTTAAAATTATTTAAAATTTATAAAGCAGGTGGAGTTTTTATATATCCTACTGAAACTGTGTTTGGGTTGGGTTGTGATCTTGCTAATGTATCCGCGCTGCAACAAATTTTAAAGATTAAAAATCGCCCCTGTGATAAGGGCTTGATTTTATTAGGATCTAACTGGCAAATGATAAGAGATTATATTGCCGAAGACTATAAAAATAAAGCTCCTTTTAAAACCAAAACACCTACCACTTTTATTTATCCTGCCGCAGCTAAACTTGATAAGATTATAACCGCAAATAATACCGTAGCGATTCGCATCACGGACTTTCCTTTTATTGTGGATTTTTGTAATTTAACAAAAAAACCTCTTATCTCCACGAGCGCTAACCCCTGCGGCAAGCCTCCTGCCAAAGATTTTAATGAACTTGACGAGTATTTTTCTAACTCCGATTTGATAGTTTTTACAACAAATTGTGGAGGTTTACCACCGAGCAGAATTTATCATATGATAGATAAAAAATACTCGCGTTAAAAATTTGCCAGCAGAGATATTACTTTACTAACCATTGGATTTATTTACGAGTTCTCTATTGTGGGCCCCTGACTAACCTGAGACCTTTGCATCAACGAAATGCTGTTTAGAGAAGCAGAAAATAGTGCTTGCTTTATGCAAAGGTCTCAACCTATGTTTTTAGTATTTTTTGAACAATCTCTGCCAGTGAATCAGAAGGCTCTGAATTCATAATTTTTTGCAATTCTTTTTTGACTTTTGCTTGTCTATTTTTATCGTATTTTGAATAGATTTTAAATTTGGTGGCAATTCTTGCAGCTACCTGCTCATTAAATTTATCAATTTTAACTATCTCGTTGACAAGAAATTCAAATCCTGCACCATTTTTTTGACAAAAACCTTGGCTATTGGCTGCAAAAGATCCTAATAAATTATATATCTTATTGGGGTTTGTCCGATTATAGGTTGTTTTATTTTGTAGTTTTTTAATTCTCGTTATAATGTCACCATCATAGCACGAGGCTGAGATAGCAAAATAATTATCCATAACCAGACTATTGTTTTGCCATTTTTTTTCAAACTTATCTAACATAATCTGACAATTTTTATTTTGCCAAAAACAGGCTGTTCGCAGTGATGATAGAGTATCTGTCATGTTGTTGGATGTTTCAAATTGCTCGGTAACCATACTTTGATTGCTCTGTATTGATGATAAATAAAATAAACAAATATTTTTCAACTCGCGTCTGCCCATACTTTTAAAATCTGTTTGATATTTTTTATCTTGCAATTTTTGATAATAACACATTAAATCATGTTCTAATTCTTTGGCTATTTTTTGATATAATAATTTACGATTATTAAAAATTAAATCAACGTCAATTGTCTCTAAACTTTGATAAATATCAGATTCTGTCGGCATATATAGTAGCTCCGCCCGCATAGCCTCTGTTACATTTTCATCATGTAAAATATTTTTCAAAGCCAAGCAGTATTTTTTAAACAAAGCAGCATTATCAGGATGTAAAATTAGTTTTTTGGCAAGTTGTTGAGATTGCTCGCAACGGTTAAATCCATCATCATCTTTTTGCAACAACAACAATCTCTCATCATCGCTATAATCATAAATAAACTTAACTGGTGCTGAAAATTGACGAAATAATGATAACGCAGGTTTGTGGGTAATATCGTTAATAACAAAATCTTGCGATGATTGTTTTATATTTAAAACCTGTTCTTTGTTATTTTTATCGTCCAATTTAATTGTTTTGCCATTTTTATCAATCAAGGCTATTCGCATAGGAATTAACATGGCTTTATTATGCTTATTTTGAGGATAATTTATTGCTTGCTCTGTGTGGATGATAATTTTTTGTTGTTTTTTATCATAGGCGGATGTTATCTTGACAGTTGGGGTGCCGATTTGACTATACCAAAGTTTAAATTGTTGTAAATCAAAATTGTTCGCATCCGCCATAGAGTTTATAAAATCATCACAGGTTACCGCCTTGCCATCATAACTACTAAAATATAAATCCATTCCAGAGCGAAATCCTTTTTTGCCCAACATTGTAGCTAACATTCTTATAAGTTCGGCACCTTTTTCATAAACTGTTGCGGTATAAAAATTACGAATCTCTTGATAGGATTCAGGGCGAACTGCATGGGATAATGCCGAAGCATCCTCTGGAAATTGAAAATTACGCAAACCTGCAATATCACGCACTCTTTGCAAGTTTGTGGAACCCATATCGGCACTAAAACATTGGTCACGATAAACGGTGAGACCCTCTTTTAGGCTTAGTTGAAACCAATCACGACAAGTTACCCTATTGCCGGTCCAGTTGTGAAAATATTCATGTGCTATAACAGACTCAATATTTTGTAAATCATTATCGGTCGCTTGTTTGTCATCCGCCAAGACATATTTTGAATTAAAAATATTCAAGCCTTTGTTTTCCATGGCTCCTGAGTTAAAAGAATCGACAGCAACAATATTATAATTCTCTAAATCATATTCTAAACCATATTGTTTTTCGTCCCAGCTCATGGCTTTTTGCAAAGATGACATGGCATGAGCACATTTTTCTTTATTATGGTGCTCCACATAAATAGACAGATAGATTTTTTTGCCAGATTTTGTGGTAAAAATATCACGGATAACAGATAAATCTCCTGCCACCAAAGCAAACAAATAACAAGGCTTGGCAAAGGGATCAATAAATTGGATAATTCTTCTACCATCTTTTATTTTGTTGTGTGCAAGATTGCCATTTGACAACAAAACAGGATATTTTTTAGGGTCTGCGGATATGGCAACAGAAAAAATTGACAGGACATCTGGGCGATCAAGAAACCAGGTAATGGCACGAAAACCCTCTGCCTCACATTGGGTACAAAGAGTTTTTTGTGACAGATACAAACCCTCTAATTGGGTATTTTTATGTGGATAAATTTTGACTATGGTTGTGAGTTTGAATTTATCAGGAACATTAAAGACATGTAGTTTTTTACCAATAGAGTATTGAGATTTTACCAAATTTTTACCGTCAATTAAAACATTAGTTGTCTCTAATTCAAACCCATCTAAAATTAAATCAGGTTGTTTGTTGTTGTGATTTCTTTTAATCACAAGTGTGCTTTTGACAACAACAGTTTCGTCGTTTATATAAAACATCAAATCCGTGTGGGGGATAAAAAAAGCAGGTTCTGTGTAGTCTTTTAAATAAATAGTTTTAGCGCTCATAATTTAATCTCTGTTATGCTCTACGGTTACAGTTGTGTAAATTCCACCACGAACATTAAATATGCCACTCAATTTGGCATGTTTTGGACTGCAGACTTTAATAATATCGTCCATAATTAGGTTGGTAACCGCCTCATGAAAATGCCCCTCGTCTCTGAAACTCCAAACATACAATTTAATAGATTTTAGCTCCAAACATAATTTATCTGGCACATATTGTAGATTAAATGTCGCAAAATCAGGTTGTCCTGTCTTAGGGCAGAGACAACTAAATTCTGGAATCTTAATGTCAATTGTGTAATCTCTGTTTTGATTTGGATTGACGAAAGTTTCAATATTTTTATTAAGTTTATTCATAATTGATAAAAAAATTTTAAATCTGCTATTATAAACGGTTTTTTTGTTAAATTTTTAAATTTTGCACCTATCCAAAATAAAATTATCGGGATTCAAATCTTTTGTAGACAAAACAAGCTTTGTATTCCCCACGAATCTTAATGCTGTAGTGGGTCCGAACGGTTGTGGAAAATCAAATATTATTGATGCTGTCCGTTGGGTTATGGGCGAGAGCTCAGCCAAACATTTGCGTGGTGAGATGTTATCTGACGTTATATTTAATGGTTCAAATGGTAGATCACCTGTGAGTATGGCGCAGGTTGAATTATTGTTTGATAATTCAAAGGGTAAACTCGGTGGCGAATATGCAAAATATAACGAATTATCCATCAAAAGAACCCTCACCCGTGATGGAGATTCTCGTTATTTTTTAAATAACTCTCGTGCTCGTCGCAAGGATATAAAAAATATTTTTTTAGGAACAGGGTTAGGATCTCGCTCTTATGCTGTAATCGAGCAAGGAATGATAAGTCGTCTGATTGAAGCCAAGCCAGATGAGATAAGATCTTTTTTAGAAGAAGCCGCTGGTATCTCAAAATATAAAGAAAGAAGGCGTGAAACTCAAACTCGCATCCGCCAAACCCAAGAAAACATATCTCGCCTTGACGATATTCAAGAGCAAATCACAACCCAAAAAAAGCAATTGCAATCCCAAGCAAGGGCTGCGAAACGCTACACAACATATAAGGAGCAACTGTCCCAATTCAAAGCCATGGAGCAGGCTTTTAAATACCGAGAAAGTTCCCAAAAAAAAGAAACCCTTGCAACACAAAGCAACTTATTAAAAGAAAAATCAGAAAAATATAATATATCTATTCACACAATTGATGTAAAATTACAAGCCCAAAAAGAACAAATCAGTGATTGTATTGAAAAATTAGACCAACAGCAGGGCAAGTATTATGAGCTTGATTCAAAAGTTATCCGGCAGCAAAACTCTATCAAAATAATACAGGATGATTTGCTTAGAGCTAAAAACCAAAAAATAAATACCGAAAATTCTTTATCAAAAATAAAAAATAAAAATACAGAATTTGCCAAAACAAAAGAAGAAACGAGACAAAGCTTACAAACAATTAACAAACGGCTTGTATTGACTCACCAAGATTTACAACAAAACAATATTTTAATTGAAAATAACGAACAAGAATTATATCAAAAAGTGCAGAAAACAGAGCAGACCTTACAATCTTTACAAGAGCCACAACAACTATTAAATATCTCCACAACACAGATTCAATCTCACAACAGTCAAATTCAAAACCTTAACAACAAAAAAAATCAATATAATAGTGAGCAGACGAGCCTATTGACAAAAAAAGATGACGGTAAGTCTACCGATATAATCCACGACATAAATAACACCTGGCTTCAAATAAAAAATATCAAAGAAAAAATATTACCAGCGGAGAGAAAAAAGGAGCAATACTTCGCTCAATTGCAACAGCTGCAAAAAAAATTAGAAAAAAACAAAGAGAATCTATACCAAACCCAAGGCAAACTATCATCACTCATAGCTTTACAAAAAAAAGATATTACCCAAGATGAAAACAAACTCAAAGAAAACGCCATTGACAACAATATAAGAATACTGTCCCAAATAAAATCACAAATCAAAGTAGAAAAAGGTTATGAAAACTTAATAGAGTGGGTATTAAGTGATTTTTTATTGTCTTGGCATATAGAGGATTATCAAAATATGTCTGACTTAGAGTCTTTACAGCAGTATCCTGCAAATTATATTTTTAAAAATAAAAAACAAAAAATTATAAATACAGAAAATAGCCTATTAAAAAAAACAAAAAATGCCAGCGGTTTAGAGTTTTTATTATCAAGTATAATAATAACAGATAACAACGAACAGCTTTGGCAAAAATACCACAACCTACAAAACAATCAATCTGTAATTTGTCCGAGTAGCGGTTTATGGTTGGGAGTTAATTTTTTAAAAATATTGCCTGCTAAAACAGATAAAACAGGTATCTTGCAAATAGAAAAAGAATACCAAGAATGTATCATAGAACTAAAAAAAATAAATAATAAGATTCAAAATAACGAACAGGATATAGCAAAAAATAAAATAAAATTAGACGATGTTTGTAATAATTTAAATTCACAAAAAGATACACTCCAAAACCTGCAACACGATGCTCTTAATTTAAAAAATAAACAAAATCAAATAGACCTACAAAACTCTCAAAATAAAAACCGCATATCACAGATTAAAATTGAATTAAAAGAGATTCAGAATAATATAAAAAATTCATCACATATTATAAATAGTGCCACGGAAAAACAACAACAAGCAGAAATATCAATCAAAAATTTACTCGTTGATTTAGAACAAAGAAAACAAAAACAAGCCCAAATAACAGAATTATTAAAAAAATTAAAACACAAGCAACAAGAAATAAATAACAACTTAAATAACCTAAAAACCCAAAAAAATAAATTAGAAATAAAAAATCTGCAAGCCTGTCAGCAATTAGATTATAACTTGCAACAACAAAAAACTCTATCCACTCAACAAGATAATTCAAAATATGAAATAGCAAAATTATCCAAACCAATTGATAACATGCAAAACGAACTACAAAATTATTTACAACAAAAATCATTACAAGAACAGGATCTTATCAATACTCGTAAAATAAGAGGACAATTAGATAACAAAAACAGAGAGCAGGAGCAAAACAAATTAAAACAAGAAAGCCTGTATAAAAATATCACCGAGCAAGCGCAAGATATTGACAAAAAAATACAAGAGCTCAATTGGAACAACCAAAATTATCAACAACAAATTAGTGAAAATGATTTTAATTTAGAAAATTTATTGGAAAATTTACAAAAATTTGATAACATACAAGCCTTACAAAGAAAGATAGTTTCATGGGGCGATAAAATAGAGCTTATTGGTGGGGTAAATCTGACTGCCGATAGCGAGCTTGAAAAATTAAATACCAGAGCAGAATATTTAACACAGCAATATGACGATATAAATCAAGCCCTGATAACCTTAGAGGGTGCTATAAAAACCCTAGACCAGACAACGAAAAAGAAATTTAAAACGACTTTTGATAAAGTAAATATTGGTTTAAAAGAATTATTCCCCCTTTTATTTGGTGGTGGAGAGGCATATTTGCAACTGATTGATAGTGATATTTTAAATACCGGAGTGAGCGTCTATGCACGACCACCTGGCAAAAGAATAAGCAGCATTCATCTTTTGTCAGGAGGCGAGAAAACCCTGACTGCTATAGCCATGGTTTTTGCTTTTTTTCGCTTGAATCCTGCTCCATTTTGTATGTTGGATGAGGTAGATGCTCCGCTTGATGAAGCGAATGTGCTAAGATTTAGTAATTTATTAACAAAAATGGCAGAAGAAATACAATTTATATTTATAACTCACAATAAAAGGACGATGGAAATTTCCCAGTTTTTAACAGGAATCACTATGGCAGAGCCAGGTGTATCAAGAATGGTAGCGGTAGATATGGCAGAGGCGATTAAGGTGATTAAGAAATAAAAATTATGGATACTACAATTTTAAGATTATCATTATTATTTGTTGCGGTTTTGGTTATAGTTGCAGTTTATGTATGGACCAAATCTATGGCAGAGGCACAATATTATGCAGATAGTTACCCTGACAACCGTGACAATGATAACCGCGACAATGAGATAGAGCAAATAGAAGAAGAATATGATAATGATGTGGAGGAGAAAGACGATGATAACTCCCAGCTTTTGATATTTCGCCTACAAGCCATAGGCTCTGTTCATATTACAGGTGAGCAACTATTGACCATCAAAGAAAATTATAAACTATCCTATGATAATAAAAATATGTTTCTCGTTAAAAAAAATCAAGGCAAACTTTTATATACAATTTGTTCCTCATATAACCCTGGCACAATTCCCCATGACATAGAGCAATTCTCTGCCAGTGAATTATCTGCTTTTATGTCGTTTGCAAAAAATGAAAGCAAAAATGAGTTTGAATTATTCATAGCTGACTTACAAACAATGGCAGTAGATCTTAATGCAACATTGTTAGATGAAGATCGCAACAGGGTATCACAACAAACCTTAAACTATGTAAGGGAGCATATAATATGAGACCTTTGCATAAAACAAGCACAATTTATAAAACAAATAGGTTGCATATGCTCATAGCAAAAATTTGTCATCACGAACGAAGTGAGGAACTGCAAAGGGCTTGCCATATTCCTCATTTTTGCTATAAAAATGCACTATGCTCGTGCATCTCTAAACAGCACTTGAATTATGCAAAGGTCTCACTATGAGTTTAGACTATAAACAAGCAGGAGTTGATATTGATGCTGGTAATCGTTTGGTTGATATTATAAAACCTATGGTTCGATCTACTAATACTGCCGGAGTATTAGGCAATATCGGTGGTTTCGGTGGCTTTTTTGATATAGGAGCTATGGGTAAATACGAACACCCTATTTTAGTCTCTGCCACGGACGGAGTTGGCACAAAATTAAAACTTGCGATTGAATTTAAAAAATTAGACACCATAGGGATTGATCTGGTGGCGATGTGCGTTAATGATATTATAGTATGTGGAGCCAAACCTCTTTATTTTTTAGACTATTTTGCCACAGGACAATTAGACCTTAATAAAGCAACGGATATAATAACAGGCATCACAGATGGTTGCAAAATATCAGATATTGCACTGATAGGGGGTGAGAGTGCTGAAATGCCTGGAATGTATCAACAAAATGACTTTGATTTGGCAGGTTTTTGTGTCGGAGTTGTTGATAAAAAAAATATCATTGATGGCAAAAAAGTCCGAATAGGGGATCATATAATAGCTATAAAGTCATCAGGCATTCACTCCAATGGTTATTCATTAGTGCGAAAAATAATTGACAGCAAAAAAATAGATTTAACACGAGAAATAGGTGGTAAAACTTGGCAAGAAATTTTAATTGAGCCTACTAAAATTTATGTCCGACCGATCTTGAATATTTTAAAAACATATAAAATAAATGCAATGGCACATATCACAGGTGGCGGATTATTAGAAAATATTCCACGAGTTTTACCGACAAATTGTAGTGCCGTTATCAACAAAAAAAGCTGGCAAATCCCTGATATTTTTAATTTTTTGCAACAAGCAGGCGAGGTAGCCGACAGCCAAATGATGAAAGTTTTTAATTGTGGAGTGGGATTTGTGTTAATATGTGCACCGCAAGATAGCAAAAACATTATTGCAGAATTAAATAAGTCTCCGGACTCGCAAAGCTGGCAAATAGGAGAGATTACAAACAAAAGTAAAAATCCAGTTGAAATCGCATGAAGCACAATATAATCGTTGTTATATCAGGAGATGGCTCAAATTTACAGGCAATAATTGACAAGATTCATAGGACGGATTATCCTGCAAAAATAACCCAAATTATCTCAAACCAAAAAAATGCCCACGGACTGCAAAGAGCAAAAAATGCTAAGATAACAACAAAATATATAAAAAATGATAAGTTATTTGAGGATAATTTACAAAAAATAATTGATGAAGACCGACCAAAATTGATAGTATTAGCAGGTTTTATGAGAATATTAAATGGTGATTTTGTCGAAAATAATAAAGGCAAAATAATAAATATTCACCCATCATTATTGCCAAAATATAAAGGTTTGAATACTCATCAACGAGTTATTAACGATAAACAAAAAAAGCACGGCGCCACAGTGCATTATGTAAGTAATAAATTAGATAGTGGCAAAATTATATCTCAGGTTGAGATTGATATTTTATCAGGCGACACCGCAGATACTTTAAAAAAAAGGGTGCTGGAACAAGAACATCATCTCTACCCTAAAACCATACAACAACTATTGGAGAAATTATGAATATTGCATCAAAAACCAACATTAAAAACATTGTTGTCATTTTATTGTTAACAACAAGCCAGGCTTTATTATCAGCGCCTGTTATATCATCCTATATCGGAGAATATGACTTTGGTAACAAAACAATTACGGCTGCCACCACCACCATCAAATTCAAAATATCAGGGGAGCATGCCACCTATTCACTTGATACTCAGGCTTCCATATTGTTCTCAATGTTTACTAATGACGACCTCAAAGAAACCTCATATTTAAAAAACAATAATGGACGCTGGCAACCTTATAAATATATCTATCAAATGAAAAAAGACGATAAGATAAAATCAGTCAAACAAGACTATAACTTTCAAACCCATATGATGGCACAAGATTATGATGGCAAAAAAACAAATGTTGTCATTACCGACCAAACTTATGATAGAGTGTCAATCTTGGTAGGTTTAGCGCAACTTTTGCAGGAAAAATTAACAACAAATCCTGTCCTAAAATCAAGAAAAATGCAAATGGCAGACTTCAAAGAAATGGCTCGTCAAACCTTTGTAATCAGTGAGCCTAAAAATATTGAAGTGCCATATGGCAAAGTAAAAGCCTATAAAATATCTCCGGTGCAAAAAACAGGATTATATATCTATGCCTATTATGCCGTCATTGATTCAAACATAGTTTTGGTAAAATTAGAGCAGTATAAAAATGGCAAATTCCGTGCCCAGGCAGAACTTACTACATTAAAATAAGATGGTTTTTAATAATAATGATATTTTTAAAACTCTAATTGAAATAAGCGGCAAGGATTCAAAAACTTTTTTACAAGGGCAACTTACCAACGATATCGCCCTTGCCACAGAAAATAATTCATCAATTAGTAGCTTATGCACCAACCAAGGCAAAGTTTTATCAGTTTTCAGAATCAGTAAATTTAATGATTCATATCTATTAGAAACCCCCACAGAAATCGCCAATAATATAATCAATAAATTAAAAATATTTACTCTAAATTCAGATGTCAAAATCCAAATATCAAAAAGTCTAAAACTAATATCTATCCAATCTGATGAATTAAATAAAACTATCAAAACCCCCAGAAATTATCTTGAAATTATAAATATTGATAATTTGCAAATTATAAAAATATCCCAGACAAAAAATAGATTTAATATTATTGGTAAAATTCAAGATATCCAAAATCTAACAACAAAACTCCAACTCACAAATGCCGATAACAACGAATATCAACTGCTGGATATTAAAGACGAATTTGTCAATATAACCTGTAATACCTATGATAAATTTACCCCATATGCTTTGAATCTTGATAAACAGCAGGCGATAAATTTTAAAAAAGGTTGTTATGTCGGTCAAGAGATAATAGCCAGAGTAAAATATCTCGGAGCGGTAAAAAAAAGACTCTATCAAGCCCAAGTCATCACAAAAAATAATATAGAAACAGGTGACAAATTATTATGTGAAAAAAATACAAGCAAACAAGGTGCCGGCACAATAATCTCCATCGCCCAAAATCACAAACAAGAAAACTTATGCCAACTATTGATAAACATAGATGAAAACATAAAAAACCAGATGATAACAACAACCGATAATGATAAAATATCAATACTATAAAACTATAATGCCTCGGTAGCTCAGCCGGATAGAGCGCACCCCTCCTAAGGGTGAGGCCGCAGGTTCGACTCCTGCTCGGGGCATATCAATTACAGAAAAAATAGCAATTAACAATAATAGGTAAACATTTTATGATTAACAAATCCAAACAAATGATAACAGGCAAAGCATTATGATAGGTGTAATAAATTTTAAAAATACTGAATTTCCAATTAGAGAAATTCGTTTTCCTTTTGGGGACAGGATTGTCGGAACTTGCAAATTAAACGAAGTTTTGATGGATGAAGATGGAGGGTATGTTTCAACAAAAGCCAGAATGATTGATGAGCATATTTTTTATTTTGTTGAAGAATATAAGTTATTTTCTTGTAAAAAAGCCCTTGTTTTGGAGATTATTTCTGAATTATGATTAAATATCAATTTTTCCCACGCTCTCATGGTGTGGTGCCAGAGATGAAGAAAGTCATCAATTGTTTTGTTGAAAACAATGAGAGTATAGATTCTAACTTTAACAATTTAACCAGTAACGATGTATTAAAAAATATCCGCCAATCTTTATCTAAGATTGGATATACGGTTGAAACTGGCAAATCAAAAAACAACAAAATTGATGTTCCAGTATTATTTGGATTGGAAAACAAAATAGATAAAAGTTTTAATGCAGATGCTCTGAGCAAAGATGGAAAAATAGTGATAGAAGTTGAGGCAGGTAGAGCCACCGAGAGCAATCAATTTTTAAAAGATATTTTTCAAGCATGTATGATGTTTGAAGTTGAATATTTGGTAATCGCTGTTAGAAATACATACAGAAAACATAAAGATTTTGAAATTATTTATACTTTTCTTGAAACTTTATATATCAGCAACAGGTTGCATTTACCCTTAAAAGGGATTTTACTTATTGGTTATTAAAAACAAACAATGGTAAATGTTCGCTCTCTAATCACGAATATGTGGCTGGCGGTTTTCCAACAATTTATATTAGATACAATATGAGACCTTTGCATAATTAAATAAAAAATGCTATAATACCAAACATTCTTAACTTTTACAAATTAAATGTTATGTCTTGGAAAAACACCGCACAACACTCATTCGCTGATGCCATGCTGGTTA
>QNFE01000040.1 GCA_003645455.1 Gammaproteobacteria bacterium
ACAGAAAATAGTGCATTTTTATAGCAAAAATGAGGAAAATGGCAAGTCCTTTGACGAATTTTTGCTATAAAAAGGCACATTTTGTGTGTTTTATAAATTGTGCTTGAATTATGCAAAGGTCTCAATAACACGCTTTAAATTAAATAGTTGTTTTTTGTAATAATTAAATTATCAAAATAGCATAAATTCAAAATATAACTTGACAAATGTATCTAAATGGATACAATATCAGACATGCTCACAATCAAAGAGACAAACTACTTTTCAAAATGGTTTAAAAAATTAAAAGACACGAGGGGTAAAATTACCATTATTAGAAGAATAGAAAGAATAAAACAAGGTAATTTTGGTGACTATAAAATGGTTGGTAGCGGTGTATATGAGCTAAAAATTCCAACAGGACCAGGGTATAGAGTGTATTATTCTATATTAAATGGTGATATTGTTTTGTTGTTGTTTGCAGGCGATAAATCAACTCAAAATGATGACATAAAAAAAGCAAAAAATATTTTACATGAGATAAAAAATGGTTAAAATAAATGAATATGATGCCTCATCTTACCTTGACTCAAAAGAGTTGATGGCTTGCTATTTAACAGATGTTTTGCAAGACGGCGATACAGATGAATTGTTGCAAGCATTGGAACATATTGCCAAAGCAAAAGGCATGATGCAGGTTGCCAAAGATACAGGGCTCAGACGAGAGAGCCTATATAAAACTCTTTCATCTGGCTCAAAACCCAGATTTGAATCGGTTGCCAAAGTTATAAAAAGTTTTGGTATAAAGCTTGTGGCAAAAGTTTGAAAGCTACACTTGATTTAAAAAAATAAATATGGAAAAACACCAACAATTATCAGCCGATGATTTGATTAAGATTCTATCAAATAAAACTATCTATGGTGATTATGTCGGTGGTTATAAATTTGTAACTCAATCATCTAATGATGGCAAAATGGAAGGCATAAATAATGTCGGCTCGCATAATTTTGGCAGATGGGAGGTTGATGAATTATCAAATACATTAAAATTAAAATGGGATAATGGTTGGGACAATACCACAACAAAGGCCTATTATGTCGGTGATGATATCAAATTTTATGATGCAGATACTTCAAAATATAGGAACACTTTTACTAAAATTATTGATGGCATTCATAATTTGAGGTTATGATAATTTTTGAGTTTGTTGTTATGAAAACACAAGGCTATCTCTGATTTGCAGATAAGCTATCAAAAATTCAAATATCATTCGCCATAATAATTCTAAAAAAGAAAAAGCCACTACAAAAACCAAAATAAATTTAATTTTTTGTTCCTTTGTTAGGTTTTGATATATTATTTCTTTGGTTTTTTGATGGGTGATATTTATAATTTCATATCTGTTGACAAACCAATATAACAACTTCAAAACAACAAGAGGCAAAATTACCGCACCGATATAATAAAATACAATTAAAACTTCAATGCTAATAAAACTTTTAAAAGTTAAAAAATCTATCATTGTTGCATATTTATTGTTGCACCGCTATCTGTTTTGGTAGTGCTTGACAATGATTTTTGTTTGCCTATAATGACATTTATTGCCATTTTTCTAATAGTTTTATAGTCAGGTTCGCCTTCAAAAAAACCATATGTTATATGTTTGTTAGGATAATAACCGTCCAAATGATAGAGCTTTGAATTATTTTTTGTTTGTTTTGTTTCTTTTGCGATTTCATTTGTGTCGGTATAAGAGCCAAGAGATATGTTAAATAATTGCTCGGTAGAATTATTTTTTTTGACGATAAAATTATATTTTAATGCTCTGTCTCCGGTTAATTTAAAATACTCCAATACAAAAACTTTTTTATCTTTGATTATAAATTGCTCTCGCATAAAAAGTTTGCTATCTGATAGTTGGGAGATTTTATTATTTTTATGCAACTTATACAACAAATCAATTTTTTGTTTTGCTTTTGAGTATTGTTTTAAAGCATGCAACTCTTGAATTATCTTAACCAAAGAACGCCAATCTTGTGGCTTTAAATTAAAAACATCGCCAAATAAAGTTAATGCTTTTTTATGCTCGCCTAATATCTGCTGTGTTTGTGCTAAATTATAAATTGCATCAATAAATTTTGCATCAATTTGCACGGCTTTTTCAAACATTTTTATAGCTTTTTGATATTTTTTTGTTCAAAATAAATAACCCCAATGTTGTAAAGAGGGTGTTTGTCTTTATCATTTAAAGAAATTGTTTTTCGATAGGCTTTTATGGCTTTTTGAGTCTGCTTGTCATTAGATAATGCTCTGCCATATTCATACCAATATTTTGATGTTTTAGGCGATAATTCACAGGCTTTTTTAAAGTTTAAAATAGCTTTTTTGTAATTTTTTGCATATGAAAAAATCAGACCTTTCATAAAATAGGGGGCTGGCATTTTATTGTCTATTTTAATGGCTTTGTCATAATATTTGGCAGCCATAATATCATTTTCAAGATAAAAATAAGCCTTGCCTATTGAATGGGCTGCCATTTTATCCTGTGGGTTTTTAGTTAATTTTTGTTTAAATTTTACAATAGATTTTTCTAAGAATTTTTTACCCTCAACCCTATCTTTGTTTAAAGTTTTTCTACCCATCTCCAACAACTCCTCGGCTGATGGCTCGGCATATATGTTTGTTGCAAACATTAAACCTATCAAACATACCCCACAAATTATTTTTAAATCACTTTTAATTTTCATAATCATTTTTTATTAGAATAAGTTAGTTTTAACTGATGAGCCTGGGATAAATGCCAAGGGGTAATCATTTTGCGTTTTAATGGCACTTTGCCACCTTCGATTATTTTGATTTGTTTTGTGAATTTTTTATAATCTAATTGATCTAAGGTAACTATCTGTCCTAAATTATTTTTGGTGCTATCTTTATATGCCTTAAAAATCAACTCAGAACAGTATATTTTTTTATCATCAAATTTATATTTTTTATCATATGGACGTCCTAAATATTTTGCACTGTTTTTTATCATAGCCGGGATATGTTTTTGATATTCTTTTTTTAAACGATAAACATCTATCCATTTATTTTTACCTCTGGCTTGCCATTTTTTAAGAGGTGTATCTTTGACGGGACCTACAGCTTCACGGACAAACCAATTATTATTTTTTTTAACAACCAAACCACTATGCGAATACCAGGATTTTGTGGCATATTCAATCATTCTGCTTATCTGTCCGTCTCCTGATGACTGAAAAATAATATCGCCATTTCGTGGTTGATAGTTTTGAGTGTTAGTGCAACTTGACAAAAATATTAAAACAATAGATAATAAGGTTTTGTGTATAATATTCATAATAAGAACTATAATTTAAAGTTGCTATCTTATTATAAAATTTTGTATAATTCAAGCATTATTTACAACAAACTTATGATTATATTTAAAAAATGAAAACATTTTCTATATTTTTTCTATCATTATTTTTTTTGCTATCTTGCGATAAAAATAATCTACACACCACCGAGCTTTTTGTGTTTGGGACTTTGGTAAAAATAAATATTATCAATGATGACAAACAACAAGCGGAAAATGCTATCATTGAAATTAGCAGGTTATTTAATGATTTGCATATTAGATGGCATGCTTGGAATCCTGACTCTGAATTGATGAAAATAAACAAAAAAATCTCATTAGGGCAAAAAAATATCAAGGTATCAACTCAAACCATAACAGCCTTAAAACTCGCCCAAGATTTTGAAAAAAAATCAATGGGATATTTTAACCCGACCATCGGCAAACTTATCAAAAAATGGGGTTTTTTGCAAGATGATTTTAATAATAATTCTCCGCCTGATTCTTTGCAAATCAAAGAGTTATTAAAAAACCCACCAAGTATGCAACAGGTCATAATAAACCAAGATTCAATCGTGGTATCAAATAAAAATATATACTTTGATTTTGGTGCATTTGGCAAAGGACAGGCTGTGGATATGGCGATGAAAATCTTAAAAAAACACAATATCAAAAATGCTCTGATAAATGCCGGTGGCGATATAAACATAATCGGTAAAAAATTCAATAACCCTTGGGTGGTTGCCATCAAGTCCCCTTTTGATGAGAGTATAATTCAGACCTTTAAAGTGAATGGCAAAAAAAGTATTTATACCTCCGGTAGTTATGCCAGACAATATAAACATCAAGATAAAACCTATCATCATTTAATAAATCCCACAAGTGGCAAACAATCAGAATCAGATATTGTCTCGGTGAGTGTGTTGTGTGATGAAGGTGCCGCCTGTGATGCCATAGCCACAGCCCTAATGATTGCCCCTGAAAAACACCGACAACAAATATTAGATAATTTTAAAATTAAAAAATATCTGATAATAAAAAAAGATGGATCTAAAATTTTTTAAGATAGATTTTTTTAATTGTGATATTATTATGCTTTTTTAAATAGGTAAAAATTATGGAATCTTTATTTGTAATATTAGGCATAGGTTTGTTGCTTGTAGTATGGGTTGTGATGGTATACAACAGCCTGATTGCCATGATTCAGGCTATCAAAAACAACGACAAACAAATTGACGTGCAGCTTGATCGCCGTGGCAAGGTTTTTGAATCTTTGGTTAATACGGTTAAAAAAGCTATGAGTCACGAGATAGAAGTTTTAACTCAGGTGACAGCTTTGCGGGCTAAATCTGTGGCAGCTGGTAAACAGGGCGATATGGCAGCTAAAATGGCAGCAGAAAATGAAATATCATCATTAATCCCTGGATTATCTGTGCAAATGGAAGCCTATCCACAAATTACAGCGAACAATAACGCCATGCAACTACAAGAGGAGATAGTATCCACCGAGAATAAACTCTCTTTTGCCAAACAAGCCTACAATGATTCAATTGAAAAATATGAAACTAAAAAACAGAGTTTTTTTGAAACTATTGTCGTGGGTAAATTCCCCAAATTGGATCAAAAATTTGCCTATTGGGGTATAAGTGAAGAGGTTCGCACGAAAGAGGAAAACAGAAAAGTTGAATTTTAAAAGCTATGAATAATTCTACCAAAGTATCTGATATTGGCGATTTTCGCCAAACCATAAAACAAAATAACAGACGGACTTTTTTTGTGATGTTTGCTTTTGTTTTTATTTATGTTTGTCTGGGTATATTGATAGATTTATTGCTTTATTTTGACCCTACGATTGGTGACGGAGGTTTATATCAAAATGCCACTTATTTTTTTAATAATATTCTATATAACGCCCCTCCGGTTGCGACCTTAGTTTTGGCAGGTATAGCGATTATATCAATTATGATAGCATTCATTTTTAACAACAAATTAATGATGATGGGGACGACCTCCAAAGAAATAAGCCAAACATCTGATAAATTAGCAGCAGACGAGCGACAACTATTGAATATTGTCGAGGAGTTAAAAATCTCCGCTGGTATGAATTATATGCCAAAGGTATATATTATTGAAGAAAACTATGCTAATGCTTTTGCCAGCGGTTATTCACAAAAATCAGCCCTTATTGCTGTGACTCGCCGTTTGATGAATATGTTAAATCGTCATGAACTACAAGCTGTTGTCGCTCACGAACTTACCCATATTCGCAACAATGACATAAAGCTTACCCTATTTGCCACAGTATTGGCTAATATTATGATTATCGTGCTTGATGTTGCTTTGCGAGGGGTAATTTATAATCGTAAAGCACCTCCGGCATTAAAAATAGGGGTGTTGGTTTTGCGTTTTGTTATCCCAGTCCTAACCTATTTTTTAATGATGTATTTATCAAGAAAACGCGAATATATGGCAGATGCAGGAGCCGTGGAGTTGATGCGAGATAACAAACCTATGATTACTGCTTTGAAAAAAATAAGTGGTGATTATGAGACAAATAAAGACGAGATTGAGATTCCTAATAGTGATGATATGCGCCGAGCTGCTTATATTTTTAATATAGATTCTGTCAAGGGTTTTAAAAACTTTTTATCAGGCTTGTTTAGCACTCATCCTAAAACAGATGACAGAATTAAAGAATTATCAGGTGCTTGATGTTTGAGGAGCAAATCTTAAAACGGCGAACATTCGCCATAATCTCACACCCTGATGCCGGTAAAACAACTCTTACTGAAAAATTACTGCTCTTTGGTGGTGCGATTAATCAAGCAGGCTCGGTAAAATCTAAAAAAAATAAAAAACAAACTTCCTCGGATTGGATGACGATGGAAAAAGAACGAGGAATTTCTGTCAGCTCCTCGGTGATGCAATTCCCCTATAAAAATAAAATTATAAATTTATTAGACACTCCTGGACACGAGGATTTCTCCGAAGACACCTACCGCACCCTAACCGCAGTTGATTCGGCTTTGATGGTGATTGATGTTGCCAAGGGGGTTGAACAAAGAACCAAAAAATTGATGGAAATATGCAGGATGCGCGATACTCCGGTAATGACTTTCATTAATAAATTAGACCGTGAAGGGCGAGACCCGATAGAACTTATGGACGAGGTGGAAGAGGTTTTAAAAATAAAATGCTCTCCTGTTACCTGGCCGATTGGGATGGGAAAACGTTTAAAAGGCGTTTATCATATTTGGCAAGATCAGGTGCATTTATTTGATGCCAGCTCTGATGGACTGATTAAAAGTGGCGAGATTGTCAAGGGTTTGGCTAGCCCTCGCTTACAAGAGTTGATAGGTGAAAATATGGTATCCGAGTTAAAAGATGAGATTGAGTTGGTGCTTGGGGCATCCCATTCTTTTGATAAACAAGAATATCTATCTGGTAAATTGACCCCAGTTTTTTTCGGCTCTGCTATCAATAATTTTGGCATCGCCGAGATTTTGGATGAGTTTGTTGAATATGCTCCGGTGCCTCAGCCTATGAAAACCAATATGGACGAAATTCAACCTAATGATAATTTTTTAAGTGGCTTTATTTTTAAAATCCAAGCCAATATGGACCCACAACATCGTGACCGAATCGCTTTTATGCGAATTTGCTCCGGGGTTTATCAAAAAGGATGCAAAGCTAAACTCATACGAACAAAAAAGGAGTTAAAAATCACAGATGCTGTAACCTTTATGGCAGACAACCGTGGCATAACAGAGCAAGCTTTTGCAGGTGATATCATAGGTTTGCATAATCACGGTGCGATCCATATCGGTGATACTTTAAGCCAAAGAGGAGATTTTTCTTTTACAGGAATCCCTAATTTTGCTCCGGAATTATTTAAAAAAGTCCGATTAAAAGACCCATTAAAAATGAAAGCTTTGCAAAAAGGATTACAACAGCTTTGTGAAGAGGGTGCGACCCAACTTTTCAAACCATTATCATCGAATGATTTAATCTTAGGGGCTGTCGGGATTTTACAATTTGAGGTTACCTCCCAACGTCTGAAAGATGAATACAAAGTGGATTGTGTCTTTGAAGCAGTCGCCGTGCAACAGGCAAGATGGATAAAGTGTGAAGATGAAAAAATATTAAAAGATTTTAAAGAAAATTATAACCACAATCTATGTCTTGATGGGGCAGAGGAGCTGGTATATCTTGCTCCTAGCATAATAAATTTAAATCTTGCAGTTGAAAAAAATCCAAATGTTATATTCCAAAATACTCGGGAGCAAAAATTTTGATAAATTTTATATTAAACCAAAAAAACTATTGTATTAATGATGGGGCAAGTATCACAGATTTAATTGATAAATTAGATATAGGAGAACAAAAAATAGCCCTTGAAAAGAATTTACAGATAATAACTCGTAGCCTATGGCAGAGCACAAAAATAAAAGAAAATGATAAGATAGAAATAGTTCGTGCAATAGGAGGAGGCTGACAAATAGTTGATAATTAATAGTTAATAATTGATAATTAAAACAAAACATGAAAAACCTCATTCAAAAATGGACGGATAACAAAGACGCCTATAAAAACCGTGAAATAGGTTCAGGGGTGCATAGCTTTGTAACTGATGTTTTTAAATCCGCTATTTTTGCACTAAAAGAAACTGCCTCAAAGACTTCTATTCCCCATTCCTATACTCATGACGAAAAAGGGCTTAAAAACGGGCGCCCTGATTTTACTTTATTCATTGATGACGATATAATAATCCCTTGTGAGGTGAAATGTTACACTCGCATCAAAGAGGGAGAGCGACAACTGCTTCGTTATCAAACAGAATTTAATAAAAAATATGGGATTTTAACAGATGGCAATCAGTGGCGGTTTTATAAATCAACCCAGTATAAAACATTTTACATAGATGATATATTTAACAATCCGCAAGAGTTACAAATTTATTGGCAAGATTATATCAAACCTGAAAACTATTATTTGGAGATATTTAATCCAACAGGGCAACAAACTCTATTTGAAGATGAATTAGATTTAAATGACTCATTAGATCGGGAGATATTTTTTGATGATATAACCTCTTTGATAAAAAACTTTAAAAGCAAAATGATGAATCTCGGAGTTATGGGACAAATCCCTATGGATATTAACAAAGAATTTGACAAAAAAGCAGTTGAAATATCCTATGCTTATTTAATACAATTTATTCTTTATAAGGTATTGGTTGATAATAGATTTAAAACTTTTGAAAAAGAGTATAAATCGATGTTAATTAAAATTAAAAAAGCAATTAAAGATGAAGATTTTTATTCAATCATTATCAATGAAATAAAAAATATATCATCTTACATATCTGAAAAAATATACATACCTTTTAAAGAAGAGCAAGGCACAATAAATAATCAACTAATTGATAACTTAAAAAAATCAACTCTTACAATTGAAACAATTGCCCCATGGCTTGATATTATAATTTTTATCAACCGTTATAATTTTGCAGGTTTAAAGAATGAAATATTTGGTTTTATTTATGAAAACTTTTTAAAAGATTTGTATCAAGAGCAAAGCAAAGGGCAATATTTTACTGATCCTGCGGTGGTGAATTTAATGTTAAAAGAAATAGGTTACACCCAAGACACAATAAAAAAGCAAACCCAACAAGATAAAATATCAATTATTGATCCATCTTGTGGAGCTGGCACTTTTTTATATAGTGCAGTTGATAAAATAATTGATAGTTTTGATGATGGCACAGAAGACAAGTCAAAATATATTGAAGGTTTGATTGATAAAAACATTTTCGGATTGGATATTGAGGAGTTTCCCTTATATCTTGCCGAGATGAATATTTTAATGAGAATGCTACCGCTAATTGTCAATGATGATTTTGAGAATCCCATAGACAATAAACTAAAAATATTTAAAACAAAAGATAGCATCTCAGAGTTTTTAGATATTGGCATAAGCGCCACAGAACAAAAAATTGATTTGCTTTCACATTTGAAAGATACTAATCTTAAATATCCGAGTTTTATGCGAGATAAAGACAATATGCATGAAATGTTAAAATCTCTACAAGATGAAAATGGCAGCAGAAAAAGATTTGATTTTGTCGTTGGTAATCCGCCTTATATTGGTTATAATCAATGTTGCAAACATAAAACAGACTTTACCTTGAAAATAAAAGACAAAAATGATACCTCTATTACTTTGGGGAATGTTTATGGGGTAAATTTGCACTCTATACCATCTGACCCAAAAAGATATAGACCAAACCCAAATTTGTATGCCTTTTTTATTGCTCTGGGAATTGCTTTATTAAAAAATAATGGTAAATTATCCTATATCATCCCCCAAACAATATTAACCGCAGGGGACTTAGATGTTTTAAGGTATCACCTTTCAACAAAAACAACTATTGAAAAAATAATAACATTTGAGGGCAATATGTTTGTCGGCAGAGGCTTAAAACAAAATCGCCCTGTGCCTACCTCTTCATTGATTTTTGTGGTCCGAAAAAAAGAACCAACAGAAAAACATACAGTAAAAATTATAAATTATACAGCCCAAACAGATAAAAAAGGCACAAATTTTAAAAAATTCTTGCAAAATAAAGAGATAAAAACAAAAACATTTTTACAATCGGATTTAAGAGAAAATACAGATAATTGGAATTTTTTTAAATATAGCGATATATTTAGAAAATTATTAAAAACTTACAGCGATATTAACGACAACATTGCCATTTATTATAATCATAAATTGTCTGAAAAACAGTTTTCTAATAGTTTTTATTTTGATGGTGGTTACAATATTGATGAAAAACAAATGGAAAAAACAAGAGGATTTTACTCTTATCCTAAAATAGACAATTCATCTTATTTAGTAAAAAAAGTAAAAGGTTATTGGAGAAACGAGAGGATAAAAAAAGATGATTCAAATTTTATAGGTTTGCGACAAGGAAACCAAAATTATAAATTTTTAGATTCCAAATATAAAGTAATTTGGAGTTATGCAAACTCTAAAAGATTTTTTTATGTTCATAAGCCTGTTATATGGGCGAGAAATCAATTTTGCGGAATAGGGAGCGATGATAGATCTGAAATTTTATACTTATTGTCTTTGTTAAATTCAAAAATAAATATTTTTATTTTAAAAAAATTATTAAAATCACAACATGAAAAAGATTTTTTATTGTCTTTGGCGAGCATAAAAAACTTTATCCGTGTTCCTATCATAACAAAGAAAAACAAAAATATTAAAAACAAAATTATAAAACAAACAGAAAACCTTTTATTGTTAGAGCTTCACCAGCTAAAACACTTTGTTGAATTTACGACAACTTTACAAAAATTCAAAAGCATCGCAACAAAAGATAATTATCTAATTCTAACCGATATGGATAACAACAAAATACCGCAAAAAATAACAGTGAAACCTGATTTTATAAAATCTTTTATAAATGATAATTTTAACCAAAATGACACACAGAACGAGACAATAAGTCTAAAAACCCTAAAACATACCGAAGCTATTGATAAAAAAGAACAAGACAAAATAAAAAACTATATTGATGATTTGGTTTTTTGTTTATATTTCAACATAGAAATTAAAAAAGTAGGGTTAGAGCATGCAAAAACAATAAAAACCATCTGCCAAAAAAATGAATTTTATAACTACATCCAAAAATAAACCAAGGCATAAACAATAGGATAGATAAATTTAATTCTGTAGAAAATTATTACCCAGGTTGGCCGTCAATTCGTGGTTTTATTAAAATCGGTGCATAGATGATAACAAATAATATGAAAGCTACTATCCATAATGTAATTGAAAAAGATATTATTTGAGTGTAATATGTTGATGGCAATATCAGAGGGGCGAAAACACGAGATATAGCACTTAGGGTTATAAGGGCAAAAACATAAGTCACTGATTTTGGTGCTTCAAATATATTTCTGCCAGTATGCCCCAGAGAAACCCTTGCCATCATTCCTAAGGTAACCAAAGCTACGGTGCCTGTCGTCCAGGCATGAATGGATAGCGAAAAATAATGAATATCAAGTGCCATCAATAACAAACCGATTATAATCCAAACATTACCAAAATACAGAGTCCATAATAGCGGTTTTTTTATTATATCCCGGGCAAACCAATAATAAAGGCGAACAGAGTGCAAAGCTGCCATTATCAGCGATAGAATATTAGTAATAATGTGAGTTTTGTCTAATGTGAAGGTTATCAATAAACTCAAAAAAACAAACAAACTGCTAAGATCAATCATTTTGCTATTTTTTAATGGAGTCCTTAGTCGCAAGCCTTTTTCAATAAAAAACGGCACAACTCGGCGACTCATAACTAACACCAAAGCGATTATTACAAACAAGGATAAAATCAGACCTGTATATAAAATAGGTTGGTTGTTATAAAATATGCCGGCAAAAAACAAAGCATCCGCAACCAATAAAAAAATAATTTTAGATCCTAAAACAGCTATTTGATTGTATTGTTTTTTTAAATACAAAGGATGGCAGATAGCCAAAGTTAGTAAAAATAAAAACAATAAATTAAAAAAAACGGCAGTTATAAAAGCTACGGAATCTGGCAACCAAAAAGATATTCTTGCCATAATCCACACACCAAAAACAAAGATTAGTTTCTTGTTGTTGATTGTTTGAATGCCAGTCCAATTTCGCACTGCTGTTAATAAAAATCCTGCTACAATGGCAACGGCAAAACCTGACATCATCTCGTGAGCGTGCCAATATTGGGGGATTAAAGAGTGATTAAAAAAAGATAACGGAACATTAAAAATAATATTTTGTAACCAGATTATCATCAAAATAATAGAAAAAACACAGCCGCCTAAGAAAAATGGTCTGAATCCTAACTCAAACAGAGCAAATTTTTTGGCAGGTTGGTTGGAGTTTTGAATTTGAATCATTTATAAACCGCCTTAATATGTTTGATAAAATCATTCTCATTCATAAATCCTACCACTCTTTGATGAGAGTTGGTTATGCCTTGTTTGTTATAAAAAATTATCGCAGGCGGACCAAAAATTTTAAAGTGCTGTAATAGTTCTTTGTCCTGTTCGTCGTTTTTTGTGACATCAGCTTGCAACAACAACACTCCTTGTAGAGCCTGTTGCACCGCAGGTTTAGCAAAGGTTAGTTTTTCCATCTCGACACAGGACACACACCAATCAGCATAAAAATCTAACATCACCTCTTGTTTTTTTTGTTTTGCTTGTGATAATTTTTGATTTAGTTGCGACAAATTTTTTATTTTTTTAAACTCTAAATGCTCGTTTGTTTGTTGTTGCATATTATTTTTTATGTTAGGTATGGGTTGTAATAAATCATCACCACCCATAAAAGCACCCACAAGAGTTATGATGCCATATAAAAAGAACATTAAACTGATAATTTTTATTAATCTATTTTTAATGGTAGGAGTATCAGTGGATGATTTATCAAATAGTCCAGAAAAATATGCAATTCCTATCGAAAGCACAGCAACTAATACCATAGTTATAAAAAATGGCACAACTCGGTCTAACATCCAAATTGCGGTGGCAAGCAACATCACTCCAAAAATAGATTTAATGGTATCCATCCAACTGCCTGCTTTTGGTAAAAATTTACCAGCGGATGAGCCGATTAAAATCAAAGGTGCACCCATACCCATACTCAAACTAAATAAAATAATCCCACCGATTACACCATCTCCTGTTTGGGCTATATACATCAAAACTCCCACCAAAGGAGCTGTTACACAAGGCCCGACTATCAAGGCGGATAAAAATCCCATGATAGCAACTCCTACATAGGTGCCACCTTGTTGTCTGTTTGAAAAATTATTTATTTTATTTTGAATAAAGGCGGGCATCTGTAATTCATACAGACCAAACATTGACAAGGATAATAAAATCAAAAGAAAAGAAAACGAGCCTATAACATATGGGTTTTGCAGAGCGGCTTGAATATTAGATCCTGACAAACCTATAATAACCCCAAGTATCGTGTAAGTCAGTGCCATTGCCAACACATAGATAACACTTAAAACGAATGATTTTGAGGTGGAGATAGATTTTTGCCCCATAATTATATTGGATAAAATCGGCACCATCGGTAGAACACAAGGGGTAAAAGTTAATAATAGACCCAACCCAAAAAAGGCTAAGATAACCCAGAAAATATTGCTATTCTCTATCATTGCAGAGAGCCTATCCTGCTCTGATATCATCTCATTGTTGTTATCGTTGCTGGTATCATCCGTTGTTATATTGTTGCCTGTGTTGTTATCAACGGCAGTAACAGGTTTCAAATTTAAACTTAAAGTTTGGCTTTGGGGTGGATAACATATTTTATCCTCGGCACAGCCTTGATAGTCAATTTTAATTTTTGTTGTTTGCTTTTTATTGTCTCCTATAACCGGGATTTCTAAGCTGGCAGTATTAAAATATACATAGGCCTCTCCTCCTTCAATAAAAGGATCTTTTTTTAACTTTGCTTTGTTGTATTTTATCTTACCAAATTTTATATTTTTATTGCCATCAACAATGGAGACTTTAAACTTATCCTTATATAGATAGTGCTGAGGTTTTATATCAAACGAAACAATAAACCTACCTTTCTCATTTTGTGTATTTAGAATAAAAGCTTTTTCAGGGGGCAAAATATCATCATTTGGTAGATTGTTAGTATTGTTATCAGGGGCGATTGAAAATTTGGGCTTCAAATCAATTGGATTTTTTTGTTTTGCAATAGTAATATTTTCAGGAGTTTTTAGGCTAATTTTTTGAGTAAAAGGCGGATAACAAATTCCAATATCAGCACATCCTTGGGAAGTTACTTCCAAGTTAAAATTTTGGTTCTTCTTGTTTGCCACATAGGGGATTTTAATTTCTAAGGTTTTTCTGTGGATGGATATTTTGCCAAAAAATTCATCTGTTTTCTCTACTCCATTGGGAATTATAATGTTATTAGATAACTTAATGTTCTCATCATCTGATTTAAATTGAAATTTTGAATGGTAGAGATAGTAGCCATCTTTAATGTCATAGGTTGTTTTTATATACTCGTTATCAATAGTGGCACTTGCCTTATAGGCTTTTTCAGGAGGCAAAATATTATCATTATCTATCGCATAAACAAAAGATGATAAGGAGAAAAAAAATATCAATAGGGTATTGGCAATATTGATTTTTAGAAATTGCATTTTGTTTTTATATTTTTTATGGTTAAGGGGAGGTTATCTGCCTGCTCTACTGCTTTGTAGTCTAACCAATATATTGTTTTTGTTTGATGAATGGTGTCAATTATTGGGTTATAACCTAATCTTTTTACAATTTTAGCTTTGTTAAGAGCGTTGTTATGGATACTAAACAAACCAAGTGATATGTAGTTTTTATTAACTCCGTTTTTAATTATATAAAAATCAGTTACTTTTTGTTTTCTTAACTTTGCACCGATGTTATTGGCAGATTTGCTATTTTTTGCACGGATATAAACTCTATATGAGCCACCATATTTATTGGAGATATTACGAACACGAGTCTTTATTGACTGTTGTTTTATTTTATTTTGATAGAGCTTAAGGTTTTTATATCTGTCAAACGGACCTATGGTCCAACATCCTATACTAACAGTCTCAACAGCACCCGGTGTCTCATCTGTAAGTTTTATTGTTTTTTTAGTGTTTTTATTGCCATTGATGCCTATACTTTCATCGCTATTATTGTTACTTATTTTTTTGTTGTTTAGTATTTCTTTTTTTTGAGTGGGAAGTTGCACGGGTTTTATGTATTTTTTGCTAGGTTTATTGTTGGCATAAAGATTATTTTTTTCGGATAAAAGAGTTATTGAATCAACATTATCATAGATAGGGACTTTATTATCCGGTGACTTGTTATCCAAAAAAAGATAAAATATCAACAAACCGATATTAATAACAATCAAAAAATAGGCTAAGATTCGCATATAAGTTTCATTCCTGTAAAGATTAAGTTTTTATTCAATAATGCCGTATGTTTTAAGTGTTGTTGGATAATTGCACCATCATACCCACTAATAATAATATTTTTGATGCTTTTTTTAATTTTGTTCTCAAAATCATCAATTATGGCATCAATAGCAAAAGCACGAGCTTGTAATAACCCATATAACAAACACTTATCAGTTGTGTCTAATTTCTCCGGTATATCATTATCCCAGTTTATTTTAATTTTAATCGGTATAGCGGATAATGCGCTTGCCAAACCGCACATTATAGCACCACCGCAAAATTTATTCTCATCAATTAAATCCACCGTGATAGCTGTGCCACAATCTATAATAATTATAGGGGCAGATAGATAATTTTTATAAGCGGCAATTGCACCTACCCACCTATCAACCCCCAAATCAGCAGGGTTTTGATAAGTATTTATTAGTCCTGAAAACTTACCTGTTGATTTAATTTCAATTAGTTTTTTGTTATTATTTTTAACCCATTTTTTAACTTTGTTTGTTATAATTATATGTGCGACACTACATATAACCACTTGATTATAATCCAAGAGAGTAAAATTTTTCTCCAACCAGTTTTCAATGGGTTTTATATCATACCAAACAGCAACATAGGTTTTTTTTGTTTTGCTGTCTTGACATTTAATCTGGTAGTTGCCAATATCAAAAAGTAACATTTAATACCATTTTCAAAAATAAAATAATCTCGTCATTGCGAGGAATTCGCCACAAGGCGAAGACAGAAGCAATCTCCCTCCTGTTCCACCTCTCCTGCAAAACAACAAACTAACAAGAAAACGGCTCTGCCACAAGATTGCCACGGCGGTTAATTGCTTTGTGTTCCTCTTTTTTATCCGTCCGCCTCGCAATGACGGATTTTTTTGTTTTGTTCGGCTGTTTGTGTAAAAATTAGTGATTTCACAGCCTCACAGAGTGAGAACGAACTCTATTATATCTTTTATTTTTAAAAATGGTATAATCCTTAAAAAACACTATGAATTAAATTACTAATTTTTTTAATATTTTTCTCATCAAGCTCTGGATAAATCGGCAAGGACAAACATTTTTTGGCAGTTTGTTCTGTTATTGGTAAAGACACATTTGTTCCATTAGCATTATTTTTAAAAACTTTTTGTTGATGTAACGGCACAGGATAATAAATTGCTGATGAAATATCGTTGTCTTGTAAAACTTTCATAATATCATCTCTTTTATCACTTAAAAAAGTATATTGATGAAAAGCATGATCCCGATCATTTAATATAACAGGGCATTGGATGGGTAAATCAGCTAGAAGTTCATTATACATTTTGCCTACTTTATGGCGGTTTTGATTATATTGATTGATATATTTTAATTTAACTCGTAAAACCACGGCTTGAAGCTCATCTAAACGAGAATTATATCCAATTCTGTCGTGATAATAACGCACACTACTGCCGTGATTGCGAAGAATTTTAACATTCCCGGCAATTTTTTCTGAATTTGTTACAACCAAACCACCATCGCCAAAACAACCTAAATTTTTAGAGGGGAAGAAACTAAAAGCCCCAGCATCACCTATACCGCCTGTGGTTTTGTCATCAATTTTTGCCCCAAAACTTTGAGCACAATCTTCAATAATTTTTAAATTGTTTTCTTTTGCTATTTTTAAAATTTCATCCATATTGGCAGGCAAGCCAAACAAATGAACTGGAATTATCGCCGAAGTTTTGTCTGTTATGGCTTTTTTTATCTCGTCAGTGTCAATATTTAAAGTTATAGGATCAATATCGACAAAAACAGGTTTTGCACCGATATAAGCGATTGCCTCGGCGGTCGCTATGAATGTAAAAGCGGTGGTTATTACCTCATCGCCTTTTTTTATGCCAGAGGATAATAAAGATAACAACAACGCATCCGTGCCGGAGGCACAACCAATAGCGAATTTAACATTTAAAAAATTAGCCGCTTCACTTTCAAATTTATTAACATTTTCACCCAGAATATAATGGGCGCGAGACAAGGCCTCGTTTATCTTAGGCTCTATTTCATCTTTTAAAATCTTATACTGCCCCTGCAAATCAACCATAGGTAACATAAAAAAACCTCATCTTAAAAATAAAAGTTGTTATTATATGCTATCTATATTTATAAAATTGTAAATTATGCGCTTGAAAACTAATTTTTCTAAAAAAAACAAAACTCGCTGCCTTGATGATATAGCAAGCCACTTATCTGCATCAATTTGGAAGATTGCCACCGATGGGGTGTTAAATCTTGAAAATGAGGGCTTTGATACCACAAATCAACTCGGTAGGTTAGTTATAATCTGCGAATATGCAATTTATTGTATAACTTTATTAGACCGTAAATTATATTATGATGATTATAAAAATAGGGCAGAATTGTTAAATTCTTTGTCAAAATCATTCGCCATAATTTACGAAGACAATAAACTTGATTTTACTGAAAATAAAAATAAGCAAAATTTTCAACAGGAGTTTATATCTATTTTAAATCAACGATTAAATGATTATAGTAAATTTGATTATGATAAAAAATCAGGTGCATCGTTTGGCTTAAAAAGATTATTCGCTCATAATGTTAGTTTAAAAATGGGCGACAAAGATAACAAATGGATCGGCGATTTAATCATAGATCAAGAATGTTATGATATTCAACAAACACTAAACAAGGCAACGAGACAAATATTATGAAACTTACCAAATTCCCACTTAACACCTGCAAAGAAACTCCGAATGATGCAAAAATTGTATCTCATCAGTTGATGATAAGAGCAGGACTTATTTATAAACTCTCATCAGGGTTATATACCTGGTCACCGCTGGGTTTGATAGTTTTAAAAAAAGTAGAAAATATTGTCCGAGATCATATGAATAAAGCAGGGGCATATGAATTATTGATGCCGATGGTGCAACCTGCCGCTCTTTGGCAAGAGTCCCACAGATGGGATGAGTATGGGGCGGAGTTATTAAGACTAAAAGATCGCCATAATAATGATTTTTGTCTGGGTCCTACCCACGAAGAGGTTATAACCGATTATGTGCGTTCCACGGTGAAAAGTTATAAAAATCTACCTTTGAATTTATATCAAATCCAAACCAAATTCCGCGATGAAATCCGTCCTCGTTTTGGGGTTATGCGCGCTCGTGAATTTATTATGAAAGATGCTTATAGTTTTCATCTTGATGACGAATGTTTGCAAAAAACCTATGACAAAATGTATCAGACCTATTGTGATATATTTTCTGAAATCGGTTTGTTGTATCGTGCTGTGATAGCAGATAGTGGCAATATAGGAGGTAATAAATCTCATGAGTTTCATGTTATAGCGGACTCAGGCGAGGATGAAATAGTTTTTTGTCCAAATAGTGATTATGCCGCTAATATTGAAAAAGCTACCGCTGCTGCCCAACCTGAAAACACCACAAGACAACAACCCCTAAAAACAGAAAAAATATCCACCCCCAGGCAAAAAACAATTGACGAGGTGGCGAATTTTTTAAAAGTAAATCCAAAAAACTGCATAAAAACCTTGATAGTTGAAACTAATGATGAAAAAAACCCACTCATAGCTTTGGTTTTACGAGGCGACCATACTATGAATGAAATCAAAGTTATCTCCTCTAATCCACAAATCAAAGATCCACTTATTATGGCAGACGAAAAACAGATTTTTGAAAAAATTGGTTGTCATATTGGCTCTATTGGTCCTATAAATTTGAATATTCCTATCATCGCAGATATTGATGCTGCCTGTTTAGATAATTTTATTTGTGGTGCTAATGAGGATGATTTTCACTTTATTAATGTTAACTGGCAGGATGTTAAAAACTATACAACCGCAGATTTACGAAATGTCGTAGACGGTGATATATCACCTGATGGCAAGGGAAAATTAAAAATTGTCCGTGGGATTGAGGTGGGGCATATTTTTCAGCTTGGCACAAAATATAGCGACAAATTAAAGACAAATGTTTTAAACCAAACTGGCAAACCGCAAACTCTCACTATGGGTTGTTATGGCATCGGAATTTCAAGAATAGTAGCCGCCGCTGTCGAGCAATCTTATGATGAAAATGGCATAATATGGCCCAAAAATATAAGCCCCTTTCAAATTGCTATCACTGCTATCAATATCAAAAAATCAAGTTTAGTAAAAGAAACCAGCGAGAAAATATATCAACAACTAATAGAAAAAAATATAGAAGTTTTATTTGATGATAGGGGAGTGCGACCTGGGGTGAGTTTTGCGGATATGGAACTTATCGGGGTGGAGCATTTATTAGTTATAGGAGATAGAAGTTTAGAAAACGATGAAATAGAGTATCGTAATCGTAACACCTACGAAAATAAAAATATAAAAATAACAGAACTAACAGCTTTTATAGCTGATTTAAAATTAACTGGAATTTAAAAACTCACAATTAAACCATAAGAGACCTTTGCATAATTCAAGTGCGGTTTAGAATAATAAGAAAATAGCGCATATTTTGTTAAAAAATGAGGAAAATAACTAGTTATTTGACGAGTTTTTTGACAAAATAGGTGCATTTTATTG
>QNFE01000041.1 GCA_003645455.1 Gammaproteobacteria bacterium
ACTAACATGGCATCAGCAATGAGTGTTGTGCGGTGTTTTTCCAGGACATAGTATTTGATTTGTAAAAGTTAAGATTGTTTGTTATTATAGCATTTTTTATTTAATTATGCAAAGGTCTCATATTGATACCCCGTATATTTCAAAAAAAGGGGGTAGGTTTGAATTATTTTGATTTTTATCATTTTTTAGAAGGGCTTACAAAATATGATAAATGGGGGGAGATGATTGATGAAACAACCAAGCACAAAAAAATAAAAAATAATAATAATCGGTGGCACAAAAAAGATAAAATTCATCAAGACTTTAAAGAATTATTTAATAAATTTAAAAATTCAAAACTGGTAATCTCATATCGTGACGATGGTATTCCTACCACAACCGAATTAGTTGGTATGTTAGAGGGTTTAGGCAAAAAAGTTAAAATTCATACAATGAATTATCAATATGTTTTAAGTCAAACAAAATCATCCGAGATTTTGATTGTGGCAAATTAGAATTATTTAAAACCATGAAAAATAAAATAAAAAAATCTCCATTATTGGGAGTAAATATAGATCATATAGCAACTCTACGCCAAGCACGTGGCACGGTATATCCACAACCTGTGGAGGCCGCTTTAATCGCCGAGGTATCAGGGGCAGATCTTATCACGATGCATCTGCGTGAGGATCGCCGTCATATTCAAGATTCAGATATGTCTCGGGTTCAAGATGTGATAAAATGTCGTTTAAATATGGAGATGGCGGCTACCGCTGAAATGATAAAACTTGCTATCAACTTAAAACCATCTGATGTTTGTCTCGTGCCAGAAAAACGAGAGGAACTTACCACCGAAGGCGGTCTTGATGTTATCAATAATTTTGAAAAAATTAAAAAAGCTTGCCATCAATTACAAGACAAAAATATCAATGTATCTTTATTTATTGACGCCGATGAAAAACAAATAAATATGGCACAAAAAACCGGAGCCGTAGCGATTGAATTACACACCGGGTTTTATGCTGATAGTTTTGGTGATATTCAACAACAAGAACTTAACAAAATTGTTTTAATGGCAAAACTTGCCGACGAAATGGGATTGATGGTAAATGCAGGACATGGCTTGCATTATACTAATGTGCAAGAGGTTGCCAAAATACCGCAAATAAAAGAATTAAATATTGGTCACTCAATCATTGCTACCAGTGTTTTTCTGGGGCTTGGCAATGCTGTTTTGAAAATGAAAACTTGCATAAGGCAAAGAGAGTAAAACAATGATAATAGGCATAGGAGTTGATTTAGTTGATAAAAACAGGATGGATATTATATTCAAAAAATATGGCACAAAACTTATTCATAGAGTTTTGCATCCAGATGAGATCACAAATAAGATAAAATCTGATAGGCTCGCCAAAAGATTTGCTGCCAAAGAAGCCTGTGTCAAGGCTTTGGGGTGTGGTTTCACAAGAGGCATAACCCTAAAAAATATTGCCATATTTAATGATAATCTTGGTAAGCCATATATTAAATTATTTAAACAAGCCTTGTTGGAATACAATAAAATCAAGGGCAAGAATATTTTATTATCAATATCGGATGAAAAAAATATGGCAGTAGCTATGGTTATAATTGAGAAATAATTAGGATAACATTTGTGGCTTTTTACAGATCAACAAAATACCACTGCAAAACACAATGGGCTTTGAAATTATCCTGCCCCCGAACAACTGTTTTGAATAATCTTTGCACAGCACAAGATTTGGTAGCAAACTGCCCATGAATCTTGTTAAGAGCAACAAAAAAATCACTTAAAACCATCTCATGCAACAGACTTATATCCAGAACAGTTGTAATGGCCTTTAAATTTATACCATTAAAATTATTTATTTTTTTTATTGTTGATATGCTGTATTTTAAATCTTTAATTTTCAGATTATTTTGAATTAACTCCAAAGATTGTGCCATTCTAACTGGATTTATTTTTTTATTAATTTTATTTGCCAATAGGTAAGAGAACCGCTGATTATATTCCTTATAGATTGATTTTTTTAAATCTGCTTCATCTAATTGAATATTTAATTGTTGTAATTGCTTGACCAAAACATCAAAATTTATGCTCTGCTCACCCATGGTTTTTTTTATAAATAAAAAACTACAACAAAACAAGACCAAAACAATTACCAAGAACAAAGACGGAATCAAAAAAGGCCTATAAAATGTTTTTATTGCTTGCATATTTTTTACTCTATTATAACATCTAAACTAAAATTAAATATTTTTGCGCTATTTGAGTTTGATATTATGCCAGATTTTGTTCTAAATGGTTGTTGTAAAATAATTGTATTAGTCACTTTTTGATGCTGCTGCAAATCCTTGACAAAGTTTAAAAAAATATTGTTAAGAGACACCATGGTATTATTTTTGTTTTCCACTATTCCTGATACGGTAAGCACTGTATTGGTTGTTTTGTCAAAATTTACCCTATCAGGATTGCGCCTCCATTTTATATTATTGATACGAATTTGGGAGAATTTTTTTAAACTAACTCCCAATATTTTATAAATTATATCTGGTTGAGATTTGCCATATTTATCTAAATATTCGTATAACTGCACTGTATTTTTGATATCAATTACTGTATATTGAGATGGTGATATTACCTGTGTTAACTTTTGCCGATATTGATAGGTTTTGTAACTTATCTGCTTTTGTAGGACTTTATTTTCTTTAAGAGTTATATTAGAATTCACTAACATAATAGACCCATATACCAACAAAATTATAATCAATACAACAGCAATTTTATAAACAAATTTTATAAAACGATATTGCATGTAGGGTAAAACCCAAGAATTAGTCATATATTTACTTTTATTTGAAAGCAGACTAATACCAGAAGAAAGTAGACTCTTATAATCTTTGGCAGTAAATATATTACCTATATCATAACTCAGATCATTTATCTTAACCAGATTATAGTTGTCAATATTACAGTCAATGCTATATTTTTTTATTGCAGAATAACTCTCAATGTTAGTGTTTTGGATAAAGTTATCAGTTTGCAGCGATATCTCATTAGTTGGCACAACGGCACTATTGACAAGTTTTTGGTTTTCATATAAAGAGCAACGGAATTTATGTTTGTCATAGGGATAAACAATAATGCAAGAATCGTTTATTATTGTCGATTTTTTAATCACATTCTGCCACATAAGAGTAGCACAATGAATTGATTTTATTTTAAAATCTGCGACAACTATTCTATCTATAACATCTTTTATAAATTCGTGTTTTGTGCTTGATGCACCCAAAAAAAAGAATTTACTTTTTATGCTCCGGCCATAAAAAGCAGACAGCATTGATTTTTTTTGCAAGGATTGTTTAAACTGAGTTTTAAGACGAGAGTGATTAAAAAAATTTAAATTTTTTATATGTTTTGTTGAGTATGTTTCATGTTCGCTATCAACAATTAAAACTATATTTTTTTTCTTCTCTTTTGATAAATATAAACTTAATTCTATCCCAGATTTAACATTAGTCACTGCATCAAAATCATAAACATAAACTCTAATGTTGCTGATGTAAATTATTATATCATTCATCTAATAGAGCGCTAACTTGGGCTTTTTGCCTCGTAGATAATTTAAAATTATTTTTTAAATCTATCAGATGTATTTTAGCAGTATCCTTTAATCCTAACTTGTTATAGTATGATACAAGTTGTAATTTACCATTTATTTTATCATCAATTTTATGGTAAGCATAGGACAGCTTATATAAAGAAACAGGTGGCAGTGATTGCGGTAAATACAAGCTGTTGCTCTCTATAAATTTTATTATTTCCTGATATTTTTTATTGTCATAAAGCATTTTTATAAAAGAGGAAGCTATTGATTTATTATGTGGATAAAGTAAAAATAACCTGTCATAACCTGCAATGGCATTTTTTAAATTTGTCTTTGATAAGTAATCATAATAAATAATTTTTGAATATTTGTTGTTCGTTTTTTTAAACAAACTATAATTTATGTTTTTATCTTTTTTTATTAACAGATTTAGATTTACAATATGTTTTTTGTATTTTGCTGGAATCTTTTTAAAATAATAATCGTTTAATTTTTTTGATATTTTAAGCTTAATAATTTGAAAATTTAAACTATCTGTTTTTTGAGAAATATCCGACACTTCATCTACATATGATTTAGCGGCACTCATTCGATTCAAGCTCAAAGGATGAGTTGATAAAAACTGTCCTATACCCTGATAAACACCATCATCATTGCCGTCCTTTGGTAATTTATCAAAAAATTCTACCATCCCATAGGGGTTAAAACCTGCTTTGGCTAAAAATTTAATTCCAAATGAATCAGCTTCTATTTCGTGTGCTCTGGTATTGTTCAGAATATTTTGGGTGCTTCCCGCTAAACCTGCATACATAGTGGCTCCTGCAGCATTTGGGTTAGAATCTGCCAGAATTATAGCAGCTAAGATAGCGCCTAACATTTTTAAATTATTTTTGGAGCTTTTTTTGAATAATCTAGCATGGTGATTTTGGGTAATATGGGCAATTTCGTGTGCTATAACAGATGCCAATTGACTTTCATTATCACATTTTTTTATCAAAGCAGTATTTAATACTATATAACCACCAGGTAGTGCAAAGGCATTTAAATTAGGAGATTTAACAACCAGGGTTTTAAATTCAAAATCACCAAAGCCTGCAACATTTGTAATCTTGTTAGTAAGGTTCTGCACATAATCATTAACTATTTCATCGTCAATATAAGAGGGGGAACGGATAAGTTTGCGATAATACTTGAGGCCAATTTTTTTTGCTTCATTGTGATTGAGATACACGGATGCACCCTCACCTAAGTTTGGCAAATTATTTGCATATGCTGAACTTATAAACATAGCAAAAATTAACAAAAATAATGTTTTATTTAAAAATAAACTTGACATAGTGTTTTTTAATGTATAGAATAACCTGTTTTTTACCGCTTGTCCCCATCGTCTAGACGGCCTAGGACATCGCCCTTTCACGGCGGTAACAGGGGTTCGAATCCCCTTGGGGACGCCATTTATAGTTAAGATTAAGAGGAAAATTATACCATTTTACACCAAAGATATTTAATTTTTTAGGTATTTTTTTACAACAAAGATTGTTTTGCCTCTTCTAATTTTAAAAAACTCTCTACTTTTTTCTCATAGTTTTCTACACGATTCGCTAACTCAATACCCAGTTGCTCTAATCCTTTTGCTTCACAACAGTCTGGGTTTTGAATACAAATCTCTAATTTTGCTATTTCATCCTCTAATTTGTCAATTTCTGCTGGCAACAACTCCCAATCTCGTTGTTGTTTATAACTTAGTTTTATAGGATTTTTATCATTTTTTTTAATGTCTTTTTTGGGAGAATTTTTTGTTTGTTTGTTTTGTTGTTTTTGCTCCATAGATTTTAACAACAACTCATCTTTTTGTGCTGATAAAAATTCGCTATAAGGAATATAGGTTTCATCAATATGGCAGTTTTCTTTGAAAATAAATAGTTTTTTAGCAATTTTATCAACAAAATAACGGTCGTGCGAACAAAATATTATCGCACCTTGAAAATTTATTAAATATTCTTCTAAGATGTTTATTGTCGGAATATCCAAATCATTAGTGGGCTCATCCAAAATCAAGCAGTCCATTTTTTTGGTAAAAAGATATGCCAAGGCAATTCTATTTTTCTCCCCTCCGCTGAGATTGCCTATTTTTTTGGTCAAAAACTCTCGGGGGAATAAAAAATTTTTTAAATAACCAAAAATATGCATATTTCTGCCATCTGATAGTGATACCCGCTCACCTCCATGAGGGCAAAATACTTGCAGTATAGTTTTATCATCATCCAACATTTCTCGGTGCTGATCAAAATAACCAATTTTAAACTCCGCTTTTTTGAATCTGCCACTATCGGCTGTTAATCGCTCTAATAATATTTTTATCAAAGTAGATTTACCACAACCATTAGGACCGACAATGCCAATGGAATCTTTTTGTTTGATAATTGTTGTAAAATCTGTGATTAGTTTTTTGCCACCGAGACTGATATTTATATCCTCCAACTCAAACAGAATCTTTTTTTTGTGCAATATGTCGCCCTTGTTAAAAGATTTTGCCTCTCTTTGTAGCTCAACATTCATTTTATTTATCCGTGATGGGTTGGCTTTTACTCTTTTTTTTAGCTCAAAATAATTTTCAGTCCTCAAAACATTTCGCTTGCGTCTGCCGCTTACCCCATGTTGCATCCAGTGCAATTCTTCTTTTAGTTTTCGCACCAAATTATGTTGCTCTTTTTTCATGTCCAAAACTAATTTTTCTTTTTGTTGTAAATATTTGCTATATCCGCCTTTGAATTTACGGATTTTGCCGTTATCAATTTCAATTATGGAGGTCGCTACATTATCAATAAAATACCTATCATGTGAGATAAAAATAAGGGCAAAGTTTTCTTTGGTGAGTAAGTCTTCTAAAAACTCAACCATATAAACATCCAAATGATTAGTCGGTTCATCAAGCAATAAAATATCTGGTTTTTTTAAAATAAGCCCTGCCAGAGATAGGCGACGTTGCTCACCACCGCTTAATAAAGAGACTTGTTTATTTTCATACTGCACCAAATCAAACTCCTGCATAACCTTTTGTACTTTTGCATCTATATCCCAGGCATTATGATTATCTAAATAAGTTATAAGTTGATAAGATTCGTTTAATAATTCATCACTATCATCGCCATTTTCTAATAAAATACTTACCTCATCGTATCTTTTTTGGGTATTTTTTATATCTATTAACTGCTCGGCGATAGCATCTTTGACTGTGATATTAGGTGGGAATGTAAGTTGCTGGGCAAGCATCTGAATCGTCAAGCTTTTGTCAATAGACACCTCGCCATCATCAGGCTCCACCTCACCTGTAATAATTTTCATCAAGGTGCTTTTACCCTGACCGTTTTGACCGATAATCGCGACTCTTTGTTTATTTAAGAGAGTAAAATGGACATTCTTTAAAATGTGTTTATTGGAATATTGTTTATCAATTTTTTGTAAATCTATTAGTGCCATTTTATCTTATCTATCAAACAAAAGGTTTTATATTATAGCAAAAAATGAACATGATTATTTTATA
The DNA here is from genome assembly GCA_003645455.1 of Gammaproteobacteria bacterium. Lineage (GTDB taxonomy): Bacteria > Pseudomonadota > Gammaproteobacteria > QNFE01 > QNFE01 > QNFE01. The sequence goes on from QNFE01000041.1 coordinate 7,150, forward strand.
TTTTGATGTTTTGTTGGGAAGATTTGGGTTTTATTATTGATAAATGTTGATAGGCTAAATTGGTTGCGATACGACCTTTCGGGGTGCGGGCAATGAATCCTTGTTGAATTAAATACGGCTCAATTACATCTTCAATAGTGCCTGCATCCTCTCCTGTGGCTGCGCCTAAGGTTTCAAGCCCTGTCGGGCCACCATTGAATTTGTGAATTAAAGTTTCTAATAATTTTCTATCCATTGAATCAAGTCCAAATTTATCAACTTGGATTAAATTCAAAGCAAAATCTGCAATACTCTCATCAATCTTACCGTCTGCTTTTATTTGAGCAAAATCTCGCACTCTTCTTAATAACCGATTAGCAATTCTCGGTGTGCCACGGGCGCGTCTGGCAATTTCAGCACAGCCTTTTTCGGTTGATTCTATCTTTAAAAGTTGGGAGGAACGCATAATTATCTCTTGCAATTCTTGCACTTCATAAAATTCTAATCTTTGCACTATGCCAAATCTATCGCGCAATGGTGAGGTTAATAACCCTGCCCGAGTTGTCGCACCTATGAGAGTAAATTCTGGTAAGTCAAGTTTGATAGAACGAGCCGCAGGACCCTCGCCGATAATAATATCTAATTGAAAATCTTCCATCGCAGGGTATAAAATCTCTTCCACCTGGGGGCTTAACCGATGAATTTCATCAATAAATAAAACATCTTTTTCTTCTAAGTTGGTAAGAATCGCTGCTAAGTCTCCTTGTTTTTCAATCACAGGGCCAGAGCTTATGCGGATATTCGCTTGCATTTGGTGGGCGATAATATGAGCAAGAGTTGTTTTACCAAGCCCAGGTGGACCAAACAATAAAACATGATCCAAAGCATCGGTGCGCATTGTGGCAGCTTTGATATAAACATCTAATTGCTCTTTGGTGCTTTGTTGTCCGATATATTCTTGAAGGGTTTTCGGACGCAGAGCATGATCTGGGTGATCTTCGGTTTTTTTGTTGGCATCAATTTCGCGTGTGGAGTCATTCATTCTTTATTTTTAAAAATTGTTTTATAAACTTGATAATTTGACATAAAACCATTAAAAGGAGTATTTTTGCCAAAACTATTAAATTCTGTATTGTCTATTATGGTGTTTTGGTTTTTGACAATTACCAGATTTGCCGGTTTTTTTAAAGTTATTCCTGAGGTTAGATTAAATATTCTGGCAGGATTCGTACAAACGGCATTTATCGCTGTTGTTTTGTTTATTATTTTGTCATCAATTAGTTTGAATAACAACGGCACAAAACTATCAAAACCACTAATGCCTGGTTTTGTCATAGCAAACGCTTTTAATTTTTGTTCTTTACTGCACGGAGTATGTCCTGAACTTATAATATCAATCGTGCCATCTACAACCCCTTGTTGCAAAAAAAGCTGGTCTTGATAGGATCGCAAAGGTGGGATTATATGGGTATCCGTATTAAAATTTAAATTATCATTTTCATTTAATAAAAGATACGGCATCGCAACCGAGGCGGTGACAGGTAGATTATTCTCTTTGGCTTGTCTGATGAGTCGGACAGATTCGGCACAGGTTATATTAACAAAATGAACCGGGCATTTGGTTTTTTTAACTAATTCTAACCACACGACAATATCACAGGTTTCAGCCTCAATAGGGATAGCAGGCAAGCCTAATTTGCTACTTATCGGTCCATCATTAACACAACCACCTGCGGACAAATAGGCATCTTGGGGCAAGACTATAACTTTTAGTCCCACAGATTTTGCATACTGTAGGCTAAGTTTTTTAATTTTGGTATTATAAATAGGATATAGGGCATTACACAGGGCTACGGCACCTTGTTTTTTAAAGCTATACATTTTGCCTAATTGCTCGCCTTGTAGTTTTGAGGTTAAAGCTCCGATGGTTTTTATTGAGCTTGTTTTTTGTTTTTTTTGTAAATTTTGTAATGACTTTATTGATGATAAAGAATCAATTGTGTTGATTTTGTCAGGGGCATAAAAAAAAGTTGTGATGCCTGCTTTATGGGCTGTTTTTGCCTCTTTTATCAATAAACTATTAGATGATTGCAAAGCAGATAAGTCAGCATAAATATCTATAATACCTGGGATAATAGTGCAATTTTCGCAGTCAATTATTTTGTCATTTTTTTCTGCTATCAGGTTATTCCCTATTGTTGCAATATTATTATCAACAATTTTAAGATCTGTTTTTTTGTTAATGTTTACCACAGGATTAGGATCAAAAACTTTGGCATTTTTTAAAATTTTCACGCTCATTTTATGTGTCTGCTCCCATTGTCATCATCATCACTGCCATCCGAATTACAATGCCATTGGTAACTTGATTTAAAATAACCGACTGGGGGCTATCGGCAATTTGTGGAGCAATTTCAACTCCACGATTAGTAGGTCCAGGGTGCATAACTATTGCATCTTTTTTGGCAAGTTTTAATCTGGTCTCATTTAAGCCATATTGATGACAAAACTCAGAGCCTGATGGAATATAAGCGTGATTCATCCGCTCTTTTTGTAATCTCAACATTACAATAACATCAACATCAACAAGTGCCTCATCTATATCAGGATAATAATGCACTCCCAAAACATCCGTATTTGAGGGCATTAAAGTCCGCGGGGCGACGACCCTTATTTCACCTACTTGCATAATATTTAATGCCATAATTAAAGATCTTGCCACCCGTGAGTGCAAAATATCACCGACAATCGTAATCTTTAAAGATTGAAAATCTTTTTTGTGTTGCCAGATAGTAAAAATATCAAGCATTGCCTGGGTCGGGTGCGAATGTGAGCCATCTCCTGCATTTATTATGACAGCTTCGTTTTTAAGTTGTGAGGCGACGAATAATGGGGCGCCTGCATTAGGATGGCGAATGACAAAAGCATCAACCTGCATAGCTTGTAGGTTTAAAATCATATCAAGCAGGCTCTCGCCTTTGCTTGTTGCCGAATGATTTATATCAACATTTAAAACATTAACAGATAATTTTTTGGCAGATAATTCAAAAGTGCTTTTGGTGCGAGTAGAGTTTTCAAAAAATAAATTAGCGATGGTTTTGCCTTGTAAAGCCGTGGATTGAATAATTGAACCGTCTTGGTTAAAAAAACCATTAGCAACGGATATTATATCTTGAATCTGATGTTTTGACAAACTATCAATTGATAAAAAATGCTTAAAATAATTATTTTTTTTACTCATAATTAGAGCGAAGTATAACATAATCTCTTTGCATAATTCAAAATATAGCCACAAAACACATTAAAAGAGACCTTTGCATAATTCAAGCACAATTTATAAAACAAATAGATTGCATATGCTTATAGCAAAAATTCGTCAAAGGGAATTACCATATTCCTTATTTTTGCCATAAAAATGCACCAATTTCTTCTGATGTTATTTGTATAAAATCATCTGCTGTATTCGCATGCACTTTTAGTCTTTCTGCGATATTTTTAGAAAAATTAATGTGATAAAAATAACCGAACTTGCCTTGAAAAAAATAAATACCATAACCATTTTTACCTCGCTCTTTTGGTGTAATTGTTGTCCAAGCAAATCCACCAGTTTCATTTGTTCCAAAGCTCACTGTTTGCCAAACATTGATTTTTGGTTTATATTACGGTGAAATAAGTCTCATATGTGGAGTAAATTTAAAGCCATCTTTGTTTCCTGTTGCCAGCACAGAAAACCCACCAACAGATGAAAAATATTTATTTCGGAGTTTGTTTTTGTTGCTATTATCAAAGTCATTGTTTTTAAAAAATAATAATTGTGAATTAAGATTGCCATTATAACTAATAGTTTTGTTATAATAGGCATTATTATGAATAAAAATTACCAAAAAATTATTAACAATTTAGACACAGCTAACACCGAAGAGGATGTAAAAAATGTTTTTGCACGGCATTTTAAAATTAAATATGACACCTCTGGCCACCATGATCTTTACACTCCACAGATTTTGTTTGAGTTTAAGTTTAACAAAAATTTCAACAACATAAAAACAAAAGCGACTATTTTTGCTCAAATTTTATACTATGCTCATCGTTTAAAATTCGGCTTTACTCAAAAACCAATTCCAAAATATTTATGTCTAACCGATAAAAATTTTGGCATTATTACAGAGACTTACAAATGGAGCAAATATTATTCAAACCTTCAAAAATATGATTGGGATTTAGCACCAAGTATGCCAGATAAAACTTTAATTGAAAATTTAATCAATGATAGTGATTTTAATAATTTGCATATTTATAACCTACAAAACGAGCATGACTATAATATTTTATTTGAAAAATTATCAATATGTTTAGACTCCGAACAATCATTAGACTTAATTGATAAAAAAGTAATAACAGAGGAAAACTTTGAAGATGTTTTTGAATACTGGAATGGTATATTTGGAGCATCCGTTAAAAATGGTTTTAAAACTTCAAAATATTTTGTTTGTGATATACAAAAAGGCAAAACTCATTTATTTGAAAATGAAGGTAAGGTATTTTTTGATTTTGGTAGTGGTGAGGGCAGAACTAAAAAAATCTTATTAAAAGATTATCAATTTTTTTGGAAATTATATCAAAAAGTTGAATCTCCTGATATAATGCGCGGGATTTTATCAAAAATGGATAGGCTCACCCAAGAAGACTTAAGACGTTTTCATGGCGAGTTTTTTACTCCACTTCGTTTTGCTAATAAAGCCTTGGAGTATATTGAAAAAACAGTTGGTAAAAAATGGTGGGAGAGCGGTGAATATCGTCTGTGGGATATGGCAGCAGGCACTGGCAATTTGGAATATCATCTGCCCCATGATGCTTATCAATATATGTATTTATCAACTTTGTGGCAGACAGAGACAGACCATTGCCAAAAACTTTTCTCGAATGCGACAGTTTTTCAATACGATTATTTGAATGATGATGTAGCAAATGTATTTGCCGATGGCGGACTTGATTTTAACTATACATGGAAGTTGCCAAAAAAACTTCGTGATGATTTATCAAACCCAAAATTAAAATGGATAATTCTTATCAATCCACCTTTTGCAACAGCACAGACAGCAGGTGCAAACTCACAAAGCAAGCAAGATGTTAGCGATACGATGGTTCGCAAAATAATGCACGAACAAAAATTAGGCGAAGTTTCAAGAGAGTTATTTTCTCAATTTATTTTTAGAATAAAAAAAGAATTTGAAAATAAAAAGACTCATTTTGGTTTGTTTTCAAAAATCAAATATTTGAATGCTAATAATGATCAAAAACTAAGGGATTTAATTTTTAAATTTGAACATGAAACTGGTTTTATGTTTTCTTCTTCAACATTTTCAGGAACATCAGACGATAGTTCGTTTCCAGTTTCTTTTATGCTCTGGGTATTAAATAGGGAGCTGCACCTTAAAAAACAACAAATAAAAATAGACATATTTAATGATGAGGTTGAAAAAATCGGAATCAAACATATCCCAACAGTAGATAGAAAATTATTTTTAAGTAAATGGGTAAAAAGACCGCCTGCAAAAAATATATTTCCACCTGTCAGCTCATCTATAAATTTAAACTTTACAAACAAAGATAGACGAGACAGAATCTCTGAAAATTTTTTAGCATCTTTTATGTGTGCAGGCAATGATTTTCAAAGTCAAAATCAAACAGCTTTGGCATCTGCACCGTTTGTAAGTGCTGGTGCCTTATCAGTTACAGCAGATAATTTTGAAAAATCAATGGTAGTTCATGCAGTCCGCAGAATACCAAAAGCAACCTGGATAAATGATCGTGACCAATTTTTGCAACCCAATAAAAACCTGTCACAAGAGTTTATAAATGATTGCATAGTTTGGAGCTTGTTTAGTAATTCCAATGAAACAACCGCCATCAAAGATGTGGAATATGAAAATAAAACTTATCAAATTAAAAATAACTTTTTCCCTTTTTTAATTTCTGAGTTGAAAAAATGGCAAATAACAGATAGTGATTTTAGTGATATGTTGTCCGCAGATGAAGATAGATATGTCGCCTGTTGGTTACAAAAAGCAAAATTACAAGATGAGGCAAACGAAGTATTAAAAGCAGGTAAGGAATTTTATAAATTTTACTTTAAAAATTTGCACCAATTAAGAACAGATATGTTTGAGATAAAAACCTATGATACAGGTTTTTGGCAAATTAAAAAAGTGTTAAAAGATCAAAATATGGCAGATGATTTATTAAAAACCTTAAAAGAAAAACACAACACTTTAAAACAAAAAATCCTACCCCAAATTTATGATTATGGATTTATCAGCAAATTAAAAAGTTTTTAAATTAGGAACTCGTTCCCATCGTCCATTTATTGATTGATAATTAAGAAGGCAGAATTTGCATATAACCGTAGGGGCGGATTCCATATCCGCCCGTCTATGGTATTCCGTGTTCGTCAATTTTTTAAAATCCGTATTTATTGCGGGCGGATATGGAATCCGCCCCTACACATCTCATTAAAACGAACAAAAAACAAGTATTACTATTGCAGGCAACATTTGAACTTCGTTCAAAAAGTGGTAGCTTGCGCACCACCTCCGATAGGATTGCAAAGTTTACATAACTTTGGAGCAAAACAAAAATTAGTTATTTCACAGTCTCACAGAATGGGAACGAGTTAAAATAACTGCGATGATTAGAAAAATTTCAAAAATTTATTTTTAACTATGGTATACTTTTTTTCTATTGATTTTATAAAAAGAAAATTTTATGCTTACATTACAAATTCAAAACAAAGAAATTGATGATATTTTTATCAATAAATTTCAATCAAACAAAGACAAATTGATTGATTTTATAACTTATAGTTTAAAACAATCTATCAGTAACAAAGAAAAAATCAAATATGCGAAAAAAAATCCACTTGACAACATAAAACAATTAAAATATCAAAATAACAATGAAAAACTTAGCAATCCATTTGCCGATATAACTGACATTAAAGCATATTCAAAAAACCTACGAGACAATTCTTGGAGATGATATTTGTTGATACCAATATCCTGATAGAATATCTAAAAGGCGATACCGCAACAATAGATAAAATTGGTTTTGAAAATATATGTGTGAGTGATATAATTTTGATGGAGTTATATCAAGGAGCAAAAAATAAAAGTGATTTAGCTTTCATAAAAAAATCATTAGCAGGAATTTATATTGTAGCAACTGATAACGATATAATTTCTTTGGCAAAAAATTTGTTGGAGTTATATAACCTATCTCATAATGCAAAAATTTACGACTGCATCATAGCATCTACAACAATAATCTATGATTTAAAATTATTGACCTACAACAAAAAAGATTTTCAATATATTGACAACATTAGGCTTGTAGATTGACAGATGTTTTGTTGTTAGCGGAGGTTGGTTTTCCGCTCGTTCCCACTCACAGAATGGGAACGAGTTCAAGCTACTCCAATATTATACGATTATTTAAAGGTTTTTTAATCTTGCCGATTTTTACTAAGTTTATTTTTTTCTTTTTCGCTATTTGTTTAATTCGCAGGGAGGATGATGGGGCAGCACAAATTAAAAGTCCACCGCTTGTTTGCGGATCACACAAAATTTGAATTTGTTTGTTGCTCATTGTTGGTAATAAATTTTTATATGAATTGTAATTTTTGATTGCACCTGATGTAATTTTGTCTTCGTCAATAAAATCATCCAAATCATCAATTAACGGAATTTTTGAAAAATTTATCGTGGCAGATACCTCGCTTGCACAGGTTATCTCTGATAAATGTCCTAATAATCCAAAACCTGTAATGTCAGTTATAGCATGAACTGCTTTTATTTTTGATAAATCTGTGCCAATGGAATTTAGCTTACACATAACTTTTGTAATATTTTGCTGTTGTTTTGAGTTTAATTTGCCTTTTTTGAGAGCACTGCTCATAATTCCCAACCCTAATGGTTTGCTTAAATAAATATCATCGCCTATTTTTGCTTTGTTGTTGGTTTTTAAGTTTTTAATCTTTACCGAGCCTGTGACTGCCAAGCCAAAAATTGGTTCAGGGCTTTCAATGCTATGTCCGCCTGCTAATGGAATATTCGCTTTTTTGCAAATATATATGCCACCTGCGATAACCTCGGCGGCGATGTCTGGGGTTAATTTATCAAGCGGCCAACCTAAGATTGCCACTGCCATCATCGGTTTGCCACCCATCGCATAAATGTCACTTATCGCATTGGCGGCGGCAATTTTACCAAAGTCATAAGGGTTATTGACTATCGGCATAAAAAAATCAGTGGTGCTGATAATTGCTGTTTTTTTATTAATTTGATAAACGGCAGCATCATCGCGATCTTCGTTGCCTATCAATAATTTTTTAAAACTATTGTCTGTGGTATGGTTTGATAGAATATTTTTTAAAATATTAGGGGCAATTTTACAACTACAACCGCCACCACTTATGCTATATTTGGTAAGCTTGATTTTATTTTTTGTGTTTATTCCCATTCAATTGTTGCAGGTGGTTTTGATGAAATATCATAGGTTACTCGGGAGACTTGTTTAATCTCGTTGATGATTTTGGTTGATACTTTTTCTAAAAAATCATAGGGCAAATGTGCCCATCTCGCTGTCATAAAATCAACAGTCTCCACAGCGCGCAGAGCAATTACATATTCATATCGTCTGCCATCTCCTGTGACTCCGACTGATTTTATCGGCAAAAATACAGCAAAGGCTTGGGAGGTTTTATGATATAAATCATCTTTGATTAACTCTTTAATAAAAACATCATCTGCCTGTTGGAGGATTTTGGTATATTTTTCTTTAACCTCGCCTAAGATTCTGACTCCCAAACCAGGACCTGGAAACGGATGGCGATTTATCATATCAGAATTTAATCCAAGTTTTAAGCCTATCGCACGCACTTCATCTTTAAATAATTCATTCAAAGGCTCAATTAAATCTAATTTCATATAATCAGGCAATCCGCCGACATTATGATGAGCTTTGATAAGATGAGCATTATTTGCTTTGTTTTTTGATGACTCAATTACATCAGGATAAATAGTGCCTTGCGCTAAAAACTTCGCTTGTGGTAACTTGGCGGCTTGCTCTTCAAAAATCTCAATAAACATATGACCGATTATTTTGCGTTTTTTTTCAGGATCCGCCTCACCTTTTAAGGCATTTAAAAATCTGCTCTGGGCATTGACACGGATAACTTTAATATTCAAATGAGAGGCAAAAGTCCTCATTACCTCGTCCCCCTCATTTAATCTCAATAACCCATTATCAACAAAAATACAGGTTAAATTATCGCCGATGGCTTTATGCAACAAAACTGCCACAACAGAGGAATCTACCCCACCTGATAAACCCAAAATTACCTGATCGCTCCCTACTTGTTGTTTTATTTTTTCAATACTGTCATCAATTATGTTCGCAGCACTCCATTGGTTTTTGCATTTACAAATTTGCAACACAAACCGCGATAAAATACGAGAGCCTTGTTTGGTATGGGTAACCTCAGGATGAAATTGCAAAGCATAAATATTTTTTTGTTGGTGTGCCATAGCGGCGATGGGTGCGTTATCCGATGAGCCGATTAAATCAAATCCGTCAGGTAGTTTTGAAATTATATCCGCATGCGACATCCAGACATCTAAGATGCCAAAACCATCGTCTGTTGTGTGGTCTTCAATATTGTTTAATAAGTCGCTATGACCACGAGCGCGAACCTGTGCGAACCCGAATTCATGTTTATTTGTTTTTTCAATTTTGCCACCAAAATACTCGGTGATAAGTTGCATGCCATAACAAATTCCTAAGATCGGAATCCCGCTATCTAATATTTTATTATCAATCTTTGAGGCGTTTTTTTGCCCCACAGATTCAGGACCACCTGATAAAATTATGCCTCGTGGGTTTATTTTTTTGATCTCATCATAAGATATATCAGATGGTTTTAATTGACAAAAAACCCCAGCTTCACGAACACGACGAGCGATAAGTTGGCTATATTGTGAGCCAAAATCAATGACAATTATTTTATCTTGACGGATTTGCATTGTATAAAAAATTTAAAAAAATGACAATTATAATAAATTCCTTTGAATTTTGTTTGTTAAATTTGGTAAAATTAGCATTTTTTACATGCTTGTATCATATGCCGATTATTGATTTAGTTATTATTGCTATTCTTGTTATATCCTCTTTAATAAGCCTCTCTCGTGGTTTTATCAAAGAAGCGTTATCGCTTGCATCGTGGATTATAGCAGGCTGGATCGCTTTTAATTTTAGCTCCAATTTTGCCACTTTATTAGAGGGAGTAATTGCTATAAATTCGGTGAGAATTGCCGTGGCAGCCGTTATTTTATTTATTATAACCGTAGTTATCGGCTCGGTTTTGGTTTTTATCATTACTGCGATGGTTGATAAAAGTGGGCTTACTTCGACCGATCGCTCAATTGGTATGGCGTTTGGTTTAATCCGCGGAGTTTTAATTGTTGTGGGTTTGATTTATATTGCTAACTTGACTCCGGTGCCTGAGGATGAGTGGTATAAGCAATCACTGCTTGTGCCACATTTTAATACTCTTGCCTCCCACCTTAGTGTTTTTATTCCAGAAGAAGTTAAAAAATATATGAGTTTTGGTTTTTAAGGTTATGCAAAACAATAAAGATAATATTGCTTTAAAAATTTCAGCCCTTAATAAAACTTATCAAGGTGGGTTTGAGGCACTTAAAAATATTGATTTAACTATTGCAAAAGGTGATTTTTTTGCACTCTTGGGTCCTAATGGTGCCGGCAAATCCACTCTTATCAATATCATTTCATCACTTGCTAACCCTACCGCAGGGGATATAAACATATTCGGTTTGGATTTGAAAAAACAAAGCTCGCAGGCAAAAAAATATATAGGTTTAGTGCCTCAAGAATTTAACTTTAATGTTTTTGAGCCTTTGGAGGAGATTTTAATCAATCAAGCAGGTTATTATGGAATTGAAAAAAGCAAAGCCAAAATCAGAGCCCAATATTGTTTGGAAAAATTATCTTTGTGGGATCGCCATCGCAGTGTGCCTCGTGAATTATCAGGGGGGATGAAACGCCGTCTTATGATTGCTCGTGCTTTAGTCCATTCGCCAAAATTATTGATTTTAGACGAACCAACCGCAGGGGTTGATATAGAAATTCGCCGTTCGATGTGGCAGTTTTTAGAACAAATAAATCAAGATGGCACAACAATAATCCTCACTACTCATTATTTGGAAGAGGCAGAGAGTCTGTGTAAAAATATCGCTATCATCAACAAAGGACAGATAGCAGAGCAAGGCAAATTATCCGATGTGTTGCAAAAATTAGATCACGAATCTTTTGTAATTTATTGCCAAGATAAAATTAAAAACAATCTTAAATTAGATAATTTTAAATGGAGCTTGCGAGATGATTCATCGTTTGAGGTGTGTATAAGCCTGCAACAAACCCTAAATGATTTGTTCTCTCTATTATCAGCACAAAACATAACAGTCACCGGGATGCGAAACAAAACCAACCGCTTGGAAGAGATTTTTTTAAACTTAACTAAGAGAGACCTTTGAATAATGAAATTTATAGATTTATTTGCAGGAATTGGAAAACCGACCATACAAAAATATGCGAGTTTTAAATAACTATTATGGCAAAAAATAAGAACAAAAATTACGAAATTTTAAATTTAATAGGTTATGGTTTGTCTAAATTTAATAATGATTTTATAAAAGAATTTGGGTTTTCTACAAAAACAGCTTTTTATGATTTTTGTGTTGAAAATAAAATTGCAGAGACAATTGGAACCGTAAAAAATAGAATGGACTTGTTTGATCATTTTTTTCCAGAAAATGGCAGAAAAGGTTGGTGGCAAAAAGGAGATGCTTATATTCACAGAAAAATACTTATTGATAGTTTGTTTGGCAATGAAAATGTAAAAGGTTATGCGAATATAGTTAAGTTGCACATGAAAGATTCTTTTAATATTAAAGATATTGAATATCAAGCAAAACCAATAACCAAAACTAGGTTTAAAAAATTACAAGAAACAGGATTGGAGGCTGAATTATTTTTTATGAATAATTATAATTCCATTGGTATTTTTCAAAATGGAACACTAGAAGATGCAAGGCTTTATGGCGATGGTTATGATTTTCAAGTAAATGTAGACCACAGCTCTTTTCTTGCAGAAATAAAAGGAATAAGGGCAAATAAAGGAAAATTTAGGCTAACAGAAAACGAATATCAAAAAGCATTAGAATATAAAAATAGTTATATTGTAACTTTAATTTTAAATTTAAATGAGATTCCCAAAATTCTTACTATTGAGAATCCTATTAAAAATTTAACATCTCCACCACCCCAAATACCAATATAGTAAAGAGCAGAACCAATTGCAAATCCGATAAGTAATCCAAACCCTACATACTTGAAAGGATCAAA
>QNFE01000042.1 GCA_003645455.1 Gammaproteobacteria bacterium
CTTGATGAAGCAATTCACTATAAAATAGATTTTTTTGACCTGTGTGGGCTTTTGTGGGGGTAAGCATAGTTTTTTACCAATAAAATAATAAACAGAACTACCAGAAAAAGATGCCTATTATACACATTGCTGGGTGTTATGTCAAGGGTTATTTTATATGTTTGTTATTGAATACAAAAGGTTAGATTGTTTTTAATGGCTGACTAGTTATTGAAAATCAAATGTCAAGTTTTGTGTGGCAAGATATGTTTATGTTTTGTATTTTTCCTCTAATTATTGGTGAGCAAAATATAAGATTGTTGTGTTTTAAAACTAGATTTAACAAGACCTTTGCATAATTCAAGTGCTGTTTAGAGAGGACAGAAAATAGTGCATTTTTATAGCAAAAATGAGGAAAATGGCAAGTCCTTTGGAGTTCCTCGCTACGCTCGTGATGACGAATTTTTGCTATGAGCATATGCTTTTTAATTGTTTTATAAATTGTGCTTGAATTATGCAAAGGTCTCTTAACATAACTCTGGCAAGCCTTTTATTAGAATCACTAAAATATTGCAAATATGCCAAATTATTATGCAAATAAATCGCTTGGTTAAAGGGGTTTTTGATAAGTTTTAGAGTGGCAAATATATGCTCTAACTCATCTGTTAATTTCTACCTGCCAACTGGTTGGTTAATGGCTGTTAAAATCTTCAACTCATCATCATTAAAGATATTGGTGTTATTTGCATTGTTTGGGGGTGAGGGTAAAAACGGTTAAGTTTAATTTTTTATATAGTCTTAAACTTGCATCATGATAAGAGAGAATACGGACAGTTTTCAAGCGACTATCAATTAGTTGTTTATTTTTGCTCCAAGTATATTCAAACTCATAGGTGCCTTTTATAATATTGCTATAATCTTGGCGGTAATAACGAGCAGGTTTGATGTGAATATCGGCGATTTTATTGGCGAGTATTCCAGCCTGCTTTGGAGCACTTATTTGTTTTATTGTTAAATCACAAATTGATGAGCGATTTTTGGCATATATTTTTATGTCTATCGGAGTGGCTTTGCCAAATGTTTGAGCTTTTTGTTTAATCTTATCCGCATCAAAAGCAAAAACATTGCTGGTAATTGAGGCAAGAATAACTATAAAAATATATTTAATTTTCAACATAATAAAAAATTTTCCCAAAAAAAACTATTAACTATTAAGCTGGCAACAATAAACACCTCTTTATTGAAGCATCTTAATGATTCATAAAATTGGAAGTGGTGCGTAAGCTACCGCCATTTTATCCCATAGAAACAAAGACGGACAAGGCGGGACTAAAGTCCCACTTCCAAGGATCGGAGTTTATTTAAAACTTTCAAAAGCAAAGTTCTTAACTGCCGAGTTAATATTAGAGACCTTTGTGTAATAATAACATTTTTAATTTAAGATTGTGGTTTTTTTTGCAGATCTTATCTGCTTGTATTAACTATTTTTTGCAAAATTTTTAACTGCTCTTGAATTGAGTATTCACTATTTATTCTGACAATGTCTTGCTCATGCCTTAACCAGGTTAATTGTCTTTTTGCCATCTGTCTCGTAGCGGCGCAGGCTTTTTGAGTCAAATCATCTAGGTTAGTTTTATTTTGCAAATAATCATAAGTTTGTTTGTATCCTATACAATGCAACGAAGAGTTGGATGAGTTGAGATTGTATTTTTTGATTATATATTTTGTCTCGTCAATCAAACCATCTTTTATCATTTTTTTAAATCTGTTGTTGATGTTAGTGTGCAGTATTTTTCTATCAGTGGGAAACAAACATACGCTCACCCAATCGTGGTTTAATTTTTTACGATTATTTTGTAGGTTAGTTATGCTATTGCCAGTTAAATAATATACCTCTAATGCCCGCATTATCCGCTGACAGTCTTGAGGTTTTATTCTGATGCCTGCTTCTTTATCAACTTTAATTAAGTCCTGATGTAATTTGCTCCAACCTTTTTGTTTTGCCTTATTTTCAATAAATTGACGGATTTGTTTGTCCGCAGGTGGCAAATCTGACAAACCTTGTTGCAAGGCATTAAAATACAAGGAACTGCCACCTACCAACACAGGATATTTTTTTTCATTTATTGCTTTTTTAATCAGAACATTGACATCTTTTATAAAATTTGCTACATTATAAGATATATTTGGTGTTATTATATCGATTAATGAGTGCGGATATTTTTTTAAAAATTCTTGTGATGGTTTGCCTGTACCAATATCCATATCTTGATAAATTTGGGCTGAATCTACACTAATTAAAGATATAGGCATATTATCAAACAGAGCTGTGGCTAATGCTGTTTTGCCTACAGCTGTAGGACCTTTTAGTAGTAAAACTTTCATAATCAATATAATGAGACCTTTACATAATTCAAGCACAATTTATAACAACAATAAAATGCACCTATTTTATCAAAAAATTCGTCAAATAGCAGGCTATGTACCTCTTTTTTTAATAAAATATGCACTATTTTCTTATTATTCTAAACCACACTTGAATTATGCAAAGGTCTCATGATAACAAAAAAAATAAAATTATGGTAAAAAATCGTATTTTAGTAACTAGATCGTTACCAGATGGAGAAGTTTTGTCAGCCGAACTTGAATCATTGGGTTTTGATGTTATGCTGTGCCCTATGATAACCATTAAATCCATCACCCCTTGTATAGAAAATATCAATAAAAAGATAGATATGTTTATTTTTATAAGCCGTAATGCGGTAAGGTTTTCTTATCCTTTTATCAAGAATCATCCTGATTTTATCAATCAAAACATAGCAACCATAGGGATCGGCACCTCATCTGAATTAAAATTATATGATTATCAGGCAAATATTGTGCCAAAACTTCAAAATAGCGAAGGCATGCTGTCTCTTGAATATTTTAAAAGCATAAAAAATAAAAATATATGTATAATCAAAGGTGAAGGGGGCAGAAAATACTTGGAACAATGCCTTGTAAAAAAAGGGGCAATAGTGAGTGCTATAAATTTTTATAAAAGATTAGATGTAAAAATTAACATTAAATCAAGATCACAAATTAAAAAATTTAATCCAAATTATGTTATAATATCCAATTTTCAATCTTTACAAAACTTTATAAAAAATATATCACGATGGAATCTACACAATACAAAAATAATCATTCCGTCACAAAAAACATTACAACATTGCAAAAATATAGGATTAAAACAAAAAAATTTAACTGTGTGTTCGCCACATAGTAAAAATATAATTGAGACCATTTATGATAACCAAAAACAACGATAAAAAAAATGCTCCTATTGTTGTCAATAAAAACAACAATCAGGCAAAAACTATTGACAAAAAGACTACGGATAAAAACAAAAATTATAAAACTTTAATTAGCATCATTATTGTTTTTTTTGTTTTATCTTTTATTGCAATTGGAACAGGATACTGGGCTTATTCTGTTTATAAAAAAATTACCTCTTATGGACTGCAATTTAAGAGCTTGCAAAACAGAGTAGACCAACTGTCTTATGATGTTAAAAAACAAAATAAAGATGATGCAATAAATTCAATCCAAGTAAAGAGTGACAAAATCTATGATGAATTCAAAAGGTTTCGTAAATCATCACAAAACACTCTCTCTGCAATCACATCTAAACTACAAGAGACAAAAGAGAATGCAAAATACGATAAAATTACTTATCTTCTAAATCTCGCCAATACAAAATTATTATTATCTCCCACAGCGAATGTCAGCATCAATGCCTTGCAAATGGCGGATAATATGATAAACGAACTATCTGATCCAGTTTTTTTAGGGATATCTGATGATATCCAATTAAACATAAACAAACTAAAGCAAACAAACAAAACAAATTTTTCTGCTCTACTAAAAGACTTACAAAACATTAAAAGAGACTACAATCTATCTTTAAAATACTATAACAAACAAACAACATCGACAAATGCAACAACAAAACAAGAGCAGCTAAACTGGATGGATAAAATAAAAAATAAAATCAAGCAATTGATAACAATAAAAACTATTGCTGGCAAAGATGCAACTCACACCGATACAAAATCACAAACTTATCTGCAAATAAATAGAGCATCTGATGCTATTATACGACTTGATGAGGAAGAATTTAAATCATCATTAAAAGATCTTATGGAATTTTTAGACAAGGATAAAAATGCAAGTTTGATTCAAAAAATTCAAAAAATTCAAAAAAATAATTTTTATCCCAAGTGGCCTGATATATCCAGCTCAGTAATATTGTTTAACCAAATAATCAAGCAAGTAAAAAACTATTCTAATGACAGACAAGAAGAGGCAGACCAGTCAATTAAAAACAAAACTCCTGCCAAGATAGATGAAATCCTAACTCCTGATGAAATAATACCAAGAAAATGAAATATATAATAACTCTTTTTTTACTTATTATTGCATTCGTAATAATGGGAGTCATCATGAAAAATGAACCGGGAATGGTGCTTATATATTTTAATGACAAAGAATTTCAAACCTCTCTTATCGTCCTATCTCTTATTTTTGTTATACTCTACACCATAGCACATACTCTGTTAAAAATAATTATTTTTGTCATTAAGTTGCCATCTTTTGTTAAAAAACAAAACCAAAAAATAGCCGTAAATAGATTGTTAAAAATGACAGAAAATGGTCTTATTGCAATGGCAGAAGGCAATTGGATAGAATCTGAAAAACTATTAAAAAAATATATTAAACATAATTCTCGCCCTTTGGTTTCTTTGTTAGCCTTAGCAAAAGTATCACACGAGCAAAATAATCACCAAAAAAGAGATGATTATCTACGTCAAGCTATTATCCAAAACCCGCAAGCATCTCTTGCCGTAGGTCTAACTCAGGCTGAGTTACAATACTCTCACAACCAAACAGAGCAAGCACAAGCTACTCTAAATCGTCTATTGCAAGAAAACAAAAGGCATCCGGTTGTTACCAAAAGATTGATGCAGGTTTATAATAAAACTCATGAATGGCAAAAACTTTTTGATCTGTTGCCGATAATCAAAAAAAATAAAATCCTAAGTAGTGCTCGCTATTCTGCTATTTATGATAAAACATGTATTGCCCTTTTACAGCAAAGCAATATAGATTATAATAAGTTTGAAAAAATATGGGATAACTTTGATAAAAACACCAAAAATCATGCTATAATTTTTAAATCTTACATTATGAGATTAGTGAGTTTTGGTCAAATGCTTCAAGCCTATCAAAAAATAAACAAATATTTACAAAACAATAACTGGAACGAAGATATTATAACAATATTTGGCACCCTAAAAGTCTCTAACCTCAAAGAGCAACTACATATTGCCGAGTCTTGCCTTACAAATCATAAATCGAGCCCCGCTTTATATCTAACACTTGCTAGAATTTGTGTAAAATTACAACTATGGGGGCAAGCAAAATCATACTATTCACAAAACATTTATCTCAACCCTACTGCAATAGCATACAAAGAACAAGGACAATTATTGGAAAAAATAAAAGATGATAATTTTTATGAAAGTTACAAAAAAGGACTAGAAAAAATAACAACATAATGACGATTCCTATTGCACCCATATACCCATGGCAAACTAACGTTTTTGATGGCTTTATAAAATCTTGCAAGTCATTAAAATCTCATCATGCCATAATGCTTACAGGGTTATCAAATATTGGTAAAATTAAATTAGCCTATCATATGGCAAAATCAGTCCTGTGCAAAAACACACAAGGCAATAACGCTTGTCAAAAATGTGATAGTTGTTTGCAGTTTGACAACAACAGTCATCCTGATTTTCATCAAATAACGCCACCCACTTATAAACAAAAAACAGTAGGCATAGAACAGATTCGACAAACAAACAAGCAAATAATAAATAAATCTTTTTACGGTGGTTATCAAATATTTTTAATTTCAATACAATCAATCACCACAGAGGCCGCCAATGCCTTTTTAAAGTCATTAGAGGAGCCATCCGATAAAACAATAATTATCCTAATTTGCGACAATAAACATAAAATTCTCCCTACAATTATTAGCAGATGTTTGTTGTTCAACATCAAAACTCCTAATAAAAATGATTTAATAAACTATTATTCGTCCCAATATGAGAGCATTTTTGCTCATAATTTTAATCGCCCAGCATTGATAGAAAAAGCAATAGGCAATAAAAACTATAACAACATCAGACACAATTTTTTTAAAAATTTTTTTTTATTCATAAATGATAATATTTCATTAGAATATATCTGTAAAATAACAACAGATGAAAACTTAGAACCCATAATGATGGAATTTGTTCATAGCATAATAATGGATATTTTATTAACCATTACAGGAATAGAATCAGCTAAAATAACTAATCAAGATTTTATATCAGACATCACAAAAAACCATCGGAAATATAATAAACTTAAAATCATTCAACTTTTAAAGTATATAAATTACATCCGGAGCATTAGTCAAGATAGTCTAAACACAGATACTTTACATCGAGAAATATTCGCTCGCATCATTCTTGCTTTTAATGAAACCTTTGCATAAATCAATTACTGCCTATAGAATGCAAAAAATAATACATTTTTGCAGTTTCTCACTTCGCTTATGATGTTATAAATATATGCTTTTTAATTATTTTGAGACCTTTGCATAATTCAAGTGCGGTTTAGGATAATAATAAAATAGGTGTATTTTGTTGTTGTTATAAACTGGGACAAGAATTATGCCAAGGTCTCATTTTATAAGTTGTGCTTGATTTATGCCAAGGTCTCGTTGTATAATATGGGGCGAGTCAACCAAGTAGTCGCTGTATTGTTATTTTTTAACATATAGAGGAAAGTCCGGACACAACAGAGCATGGTGCCGGTTAACGACCGGGAGGTGCAAGCCTACGGCAAGTGCAACAGAAAATAAACCGCCTGACCACTCACTTGATATTTTTAAGATTAAAAATATCAAGTGAGTGGTCAGGTAAGGGTGAAATGGTGCGGTAAGAGCGCACCGCATTTATGGTAACATAAATGGTCAAGGTAAACCCCACCAAGTGCAAGACCAAATAGGAAGATAATGTGTTGCTCGCACAGTCTTCGGGTAGGTTGCAAAGAAATATTTGGCAACAAATATTCAAGATGAATGACTACTCTCGACAGAATCCGGCTTATTGTTGGCTCACTCTTATATCACGATTAAAAAACTGCAAAAATATACTTAACTCCTGTTGAGATTCTTTGATTCTCATAGGTTGAAAATGGATTTTATGATTAGTTGTTGTTTGGGCTAATTTTGCCAGATCTAAACTTACAACCGTGCCTATTTTTGGATAACCACCAATAGTCGGAGAATCGTTCATCATAATAATCGGTGTGCCATCTTGGGTAATTTGCACGGAACCTGCAATCATCGGTTCTGATATAAAATTATCTGGGATATTTTTAATTTGATCCTCCCCTATTAGTTGGTATGCCACCCTATCACATAACTTTGAAACCTCCCACTCCTGTTTAAAAAATAATTCTTTTTGTGTGGCAGTGAAATCATTAAAAGAAAAAGTGGGTAAGATTCTTAAATTAAGTGGTTTTTTGTAATCTGGGATATATCTTGCAGGAGTTGCTATACAATCATTTTTATTATAGTTTTTATACTCTTTACAAATTAACGTATCGGACTCTTGTAATTTGTCGCCTAAATGCTCTCTGATATTTGCAGAGCGACTATTGAAATAAATATCTGTTAAAAAGCCACCTGCTATGGATAAATAAACCCTTATACCGCTCAAAACTCTACCAAAAGTCAAAATATCATTTTTACAGATATTTATAACCTGCCACATCGGCATTTTTTTATTATTGATAAAAAATTCCGTATCAGCACCTGTGGCCACTATTGTGGTGTTTATCTGGCTTTTAAATTCGCAACCTCCCCATAATAGCTCTAAACTTGCACAGTTATTATCATTTTTCAATAAAAAATTGCCCCAATAATAAGCATGTTTATCCAAAACACCTGATATAGTTATGCCATATTTTCTAGAGCCC
This sequence comes from Gammaproteobacteria bacterium, assembly GCA_003645455.1. Lineage (GTDB taxonomy): Bacteria > Pseudomonadota > Gammaproteobacteria > QNFE01 > QNFE01 > QNFE01. The sequence goes on from QNFE01000042.1 coordinate 8,059, forward strand.
ACTCTGCCTTCGTCTTGAATTAACGAGAAAAATCCAGGTTTTATAATTTTTAAGCCCTTTTTTGAATCTTTATTGTTCATTTTGTATTTTTTTTATAATCTTGTATTCCGATAGAGAGATGGGTTTAAACACTACCCTATCTGCAATATTAAATTTGGTAAGATTTTTTATTTTTTTTAATGATAAATCTATCGGTGTTCTGCCGATTATATTCCACCCTGCTGGGCTATCCACAGGATATATGGCGGTTTGATTGTTCGCAATTGCCACAGATCCTGCGGGGATTTTTGTTCGTGGTGCATCTAATCTGGCAGTGGCAATTTTTTCATCCACAACTCCGAGATAAGCAAAAGCAGGAGCAAAACCCACAGCAAAAACTTGATATGTTTTGTTGCTATGAATTTTTATTATATCTTTAATTGTTATATTGTTTTGTTTTGATATTTTTGTTATATCTGGTGCCAAAGATTCATCATAACAAACTGGGATTTTAATCATATCCGTTATAATTTTAGGATTTGTTCCGATATTTTTAACAACTTTTTTTATTTGACTGAAAAGATTTTTGTGATTATAAATAATATAGTTTAATTTAAAAAATATAAGAATGGAGCAGTATGATGGCACAATTTCTAAAATATTTTTATCAAAATATTCTTGCAAATTATCCATAGTTGAACGGATAATTATCGGCATATTATTATCAATTTTATTGCCAAGTTTTATAAGAACACTATTCTCTGATGAATAAATTATTTTAAGCATTTTTAATTTTTTGCAAAGCTATTAAAGATGGAGAATTATCAGAGTGAAAACAAATTGTATCTGCTTTATAATTTATTTTATGACCTGTTATTGAGGTTAGGTTATTATTTTTTATATTGTCAAATTGTTCGTTTATTTTTTGTGGATCACTAAGAATAGAATCTGTTTTTGTTCGCTTTAAAAGATTACCATTGTCATCGTATGCCCTATCGGCAAAGGCTTCGTTTAATAAAATTATATTTTGTATGTTTGCCTCTTCTCTTAAATCTTTATGTAAGTTAAAAGGCACAATAAGTTTAGCACAGGTTTTTTTAGCGAAAAATAAAATCTGTTGAAATAACTTAAAATCAGATGATGCAGTATGATAAAGAGCACCATGGGGCTTGATATGATAAATTTTATTATCATTGAATTTTAAGATATTATCAAGTTGCGTCTGGATTGATTCTAATAAATTATCCAAAGAAATATTCATCTTTACTCTGCCGAAGTTTTTTTTATCCGGATAACTTATGTGAGCCCCTATTTTTGTCTTGTATTGATGAGCTAATTTTATCGTTTTTTGTAATAATTTTTTATCATCTATGTGTCCGCCACAGGCAATATTCGCCAAATCAACATAGGGCATCACCAAATCATCAGAGAATCCCTCTCCCATATCACAATTTATAGTTATGTTATTAGAGGCCTTTGCATAATTCAAGTGCTGTTTAGAGAATGCAGAAAATAGTGCATTTTTATAGAAAAAATGAGGAAAATGGCAAGTCCTTTGACGAATTTTTGCTATGAAAAGGCGCATTTTGTGTGTTTTATAAATTGTGCTTGAATTATGCAAATGCCTCTATTAATAGTTATCCACCATAAGTTGTGGTAAAAAAGTTGCAATTTGCGGAAAAATACTTAATAAAATAATAGCAAATAATAACAAAAAGAAAAATGGCAAAGCATATTGAGCAACTTTTAAAATGTTTATTTTGGTAAGACCCTGCATAACAAACAAATTAAAACCAACAGGTGGTGTAATTTGTGACATCTCAACAACCAAAACTACATAAATCCCAAACCATAATAAATCAATCCCAGCTGCTTTGACAACTGGCAAAATTACCGAAGTAGTAAGCACCACCATTGAAATACCATCCAGAAAAAACCCTAATATCATAAAAAATATTGTCAGCACAAAAATTAGTTGCCATAAATCTAAACCTATGGTTGTGATATTCTCTGCTAAAATTCGTGGAATACCAGTAAAACCCATTGACAAAGATAAAAATGATGCTCCAGCTATGATAAAAATAATCATACAAGAGGTTTTAGTAGCACTCAACAGGCTATCAACAAAAACTTTAAAAGATAAATTGCCTGTTATCAAGGATAAAAAAAGTGAGCCAAAAACTCCTAAGGCTGCTGCCTCTGTTGCAGTCGCCCAGCCTAAATAAATTGAACCTAACACAAAAACAATTAAACCTATAACCGGGATTAACCGCCGAGTTTGATATATTTTTTTAAAAAAAGATATTTTAATATTATCACTCTCATCTTGGGGCATTTGATCGTGATTGATTATAGCCCAGATGGCAATATAACCCATAAATAAAATAATTAATAATAATCCCGGCAGAACTCCGGCAATAAAAAGTCTTGAAATTGAAACCTCGGCGGACACTCCATACACAATTAAAATAATCGATGGCGGAATTAAAAACCCCAAAGTGCCAGAGCCTGCAATTGAGCCAATTATTGTTTTTAATTTATATCCTCGTTTGGTGAGTTCTGGAATTGTCATCCGTCCGATCGTGGCAGCTGTGGCAGCAGACGAGCCTGAAACTGCGGCAAAAATAGCACAAGCTAAAACATTTACATGCAAGAGTTTGCCGGGGATTCTCGCAAGCCATGGTGATAAACCAAAAAATAAATCACTTGCAAGTTTGGTGCGAAGTAAAATATCACCCATCCAAATAAAAAGTGGCAAGGCGGTAAGAGTCCAGGTGGCGGTTGCCCCCCAGGTGGTAGTCGCCCACAATAAACCAATATTAGAATTATCATTCAAAAGCAAAGCAATAAATGCCACCAAAAAAAGCGATACGGCAACCCAAACACCTGCCAATAAAGAGACAAATAAAACAGCAGAGAGGATAATTATAAGGTTAGATATATCCATATTTTATCAGCTCTCTTCTTCTATAAAATTAGGCTCAATTCCTTGCAAAATCATCACCAAATCATCAACCAGGGCAATTAAAAAAACCACGACACCTATCAACATAGATGATTGAGGAATCCATAAGGCGATAGGAATATATCCTTGTGATATCTCATCATAAATAAAGGATTCATAGACAAAAATAGCACCGTAAAATGTGGCAAATGACACAGCAGAGATGATAACCAACATAGCGATGATGGTTAAGGTTTTTTTTGTTGTGCCTTGTGTTCTGTTTATTAACAAAGTAAGCCTGATATGTCCGCCTGCTTTGAAGGTGTATGAGAGAGCAAAAAAACTGGATGCTGCCAGAAAATAACCTGAAAAATCTTCCACCGAAGGGATCACAACATCAAACCAGCGGGCTATAATTTGGGTTAGAATTAATAGAGTTATCAGCAGAATGAAAGCACCTGCGATGATACCACAAGAGGAGTATAATTTATCTAAAAATAATCTCATATAAAAATATTACCTGCTATATCTAAAGGGAGGGGTTGAATAACTCCTAACAAGGGGACATGTCCCCTTGTTTTTTTATTGACGTTGCAGATTTCAAAAAATTATTTTAAAGCTTTGATAATAACTTTGCCACTATCACCTGTTTCTTTTACCCACTCATCACCCATAGTTTTGCCAATAAGTTGTAATTCTTTTTGGAAACTATCCGATGGTTTTGAAACTTTCATCCCTTTTTCTTTCAAAGTGGCAGTTTTTGCACTGGTTTCTTGTTGTGCCATCTCCCAACCACGAGCTTCGGCTTTTACAGCGGCATCCAAAACAGCACTTTGGATTTTTTTATCCAACTTTTTAAAAGCACGGCTATTTACAATTATCATATTTTTAGGAATCCAAGCCTGAGTATCGGTATAATTTGAAACAAAATCCCAAGCTTGTGAGCTTACCCCTGTTGATGGCGAGGTTACCATCGCATCAATAATCCCAGTTGAAAAAGCCTGTGGTATTTCAGGCGTTTGCACTGTTGTAGGTGTCGCTTTTAATAGGACAGCTAAGCGAGAGGTAGTAGGACTATATGCACGCAACTTCATACCTTTAATATCAGATACAGAATTGATAACTTTTTTGGTATAAAAACCCTGTGGCGGCCAAGGCACAGCAAATAATAATTTTAACCCTTGTTTGGCAAGGTGCTTTTCAACATCTGCTTTTGAGGCAGCATATAATTTTTTGGCAGCATCAAAATTAGGAGCCAGAAAAGGAATATTATCAGCTTTAAAAATTGGATTATCATTAGCTAACAAACCCATAAAAATCTCACCTATCTGCACCTGAGATGATTTAACAGCTCGTAATATTTCAGGGTGCTTGATTAAAGATGCCCCAGAATGGACAACTATATTTAACTCTCCACCTGTGGCTTTTTTAATATCCTCGGCAAAAAGGCGGATATTTTTGGTGTGATGGACTCCATCGCCATATGGTGTTGGCATATCCCATTTTGTGCCAGCAAAACTCACCGCAGAAAATAATAAAGCACCAAGAATGGCGAATGCTGATTTAAAAATATTCATAATATTACCTTAAAAAAACAAAAGAATGAATTATTTTACTCATTTTAATATGAATTGTCAACTTATTTTAGTGAATTTTATAAACTTTTATTGGCATCTAACATAGATGTCCCGATATATTTTTCTTGATGATTTTTGTAATATTCGTTTATTATTAATAATGCATCTTGCGAATTATCAACTAATTGAATGAGATTCAAATCTTGGGGGTTTATAGTTTTGTGAGTTACAAACTCTTTTTTAAACCAATTTAACAAGCCCTGCCAAAAAATTTTATTGATAAGAATTATTGGACTTTTGGGGATTTTACCTGTTTGCATTAGGGTTAAAACTTCCATTAGTTCATCCATGGTGCCAAATCCTCCTGGCAAATAAACATAAGCTGTGGCAAAATGAACAAACATAACTTTACGAGCAAAAAAGTATTTAAAATTTACACTAACATCTTGATATTTATTTGGTTTTTGCTCATGTGGCAGAACAATATTCAAACCAATGCTATCTGATTTACCTAAAAATGCACCCTTATTAGCTGCCTCCATTATGCCACTGCCACCGCCTGATACTATATCAAAACCTGCATCTGATAATTTTTTACTAAGATTTTGTGCTATTTTATAATTCTTATCGGTTTTAGTTAGTCTTGCCGAGCCAAATATACTCACAGAGGGATTAATTTGTCCCAGAGCCTCAAAACCCTCAACAAACTCTGCCATGATTTGAAAAATACGCCAAGAGTTCATTTTTACATTATTTGTTGCTTTCATAAATAAAAAAATAAGAAAATATAGCATATTTTTTAAATTATTTGTAAAAAAATATGAAAAACAAACAATTGTTATTATTTATTGTTATAATATCGTTTTTTTTTAATTTTAGAGAATAAGTATGTCAAAAGGTATTAACAAAGTTATTTTAGTAGGTAGATTAGGCAACGATCCTGAAAAAAGAATAACTCCTGGCAATGTTACGATTGCCACAATTTCACTTGCCACCACCACCAGCTGGAAAGATAAAGAAACCGGAGAAAGCAGAGACAAAACAGAATGGCACAGAATCGTATTTTTTAACCGCATTGCCGAGGTTGTTGATCAGTATTTAAAAAAAGGCTCACAAGTATATATAGAGGGTCGCCTGCAAACTCGTAAATATCAAGACAAAGAAGGTATAGATAGATATACCACAGAAATTGTCGCCTCTGAGATGCAGATGTTAGACAGCAGACCACAGGGTTCTGGCACATACAACAATCCTAATAATCAAACAACAGCGAAGGACTCTTTTTCCCCAACAGAGCAATCTTCTGCCAATATGCCAACAGGACAAAATAACGCTAACAACCCATCTGTTGCCGACCAGATTGATAACAACCAAACCAACAGCAACCCCAATACTGGCAATTCTGTTGATGGTAACCCAGATGACAACATACCATTTTAATTTTTTGCAACAATAAAAAAGTTTTGTATAAAATAGGCGATCATAGCTTTACCGCTTATTTTATATAAAAATTTTTTATGAGACCTTTGCATAATTCAAGTGCGGTTTAGGATAATAAGAAAATAGTGCATATTTTATTAAAAAAAGAGGAGAATAGCTTGCTATTTGACGAATTTTTTAATAAAATAGGTGCATTTTGTTGTTGTTATAAACTGGGACAAGAATTATGCAAAGGTCTCTTTATATTTATTTTTTAAGGAACAATACTAATATGCCACAAATCAGAATCAAAGAAAACGAAGTTTTTGAATATGCCCTGAGACGGTTTCGCAGAACCTGCGAGAAAGCAGGAACAATCAACGAAGCTCGCGCTCGTGAATTTTATGAAAAACCTACAACAGCTCGCAAGCTCCAAAAAGCTGCCGCTGTTAAAAGAGTGCAGAAAAAAGTTTATAAAGAAAAGAATCGCCGCGTTAAACTTTATTGATAGAAACCATGTCACACCTTAAAAACCGCCTCTTATCCGATATAAAAGAGGCGATGCTCAAAAAAGATAAAGAAAAGCTCATAACTTTACGCTCTTTGAATGCCGCTGTTAAACAAATTGAAATTGATAAAAGAATTGAATTATCCGACACGGACATTGTTGTAATCTTAGACAAGCAAGCCAAACAAAGACGCGAATCTATTAGTCAATTTAAAGCGGCAAATCGTGTCGATTTATTACAAAAAGAAGAGTATGAATTAAAAATCATCCAATCTTATTTACCACAACAATTATCAGAGAGCGAGATATCTCAACAGATAAAAAATGCGATAGATAAAACCGCCGCTACCTCCATCAAAGATATGGGTAAAGTTATGGCACTTTTAAAACCCAGGATGCAAGGTGTTGCCGACTTATCCATCGTTAGCAAAAAAATAAAAGATATTCTGCAATAAAAAATGGATACCAACAATAAAAATCATCATTTTTTATCAGCCTTAAACTTTAAAAAAACTCCCTATACTCCGGTGTGGATTATGCGTCAGGCAGGCAGATATTTACCAGAATATCGCCAAATACGCGAAAAAGCCGGCAGTTTTATGAGCCTTTGCACGACCCCTGAACTCGCCTGTGAGGTTACCCTCCAACCATTAAAAAGATTTGATCTGGATGCTGCGATTTTATTCTCGGATATCTTAACAATCCCAGATGCTATGGGGCTTGGTTTATATTTTATTGAGGGCGAGGGACCAAAATTTAAAAAACCAATAAACTCCATTAAAGACATTGAAAAACTACCAATAATTGATGTTGAAGATAAATTAAAATATGTTATGGATGCCGTCCGTTTAATCAGAGGAGAATTAAATAACAAAACCCCTTTAATAGGTTTTAGCGGTAGCCCCTGGACTTTATCAACTTATATGATTGAAGGGCAAAGTTCGCGTGATTTTGCCAAAACGAAAAAAATGCTTTATAACGAACCTAAATCTTTGCATCTTTTACTTGAAAAATTATCAACAATAGTTGCCGAATATCTAAATTGCCAAATAAAAAATGGCGCCCAAGCTGTGCAAATTTTTGATACCTGGGGCGGTGTTTTATCCCCTGATATGTATGACGAATTTTCACTACCCTATATGGCAAAAATCATCAAAAAAATAAAGGATAAAAACCCTACAATTCCGATTATAATTTTTAGTAAAAATGTTAAAATATCTCAACGACAAATAAACACAGGCTGTAATGCGATAGGATTAGATTGGACCTCAGACATAAAAGAAGCTCGCACATTCGCCAACGACAAAGTCGCGTTGCAAGGTAATTTAGACCCTGCCATTTTGTATGCCGATGAAAGTGTAATAGAAAAAGAAGTGAGCCGTGTCTTGGAACAATATGGCACAGGAGAGGGACATATATTTAACTTAGGACACGGCATAACCCCAGAGGTAGACCCCGACAAATTAAAATTTTTAGTAGATACCGTCCATAACCTATCCGCCAAATATCACTCTTAATGATTCTGGCGGAATCTTTTTAATTTAATTATTCTTACCCCGCTATTTTACATAACGAGGTTTATATAATTGACAATATTCTTTTTCAAACTTTGGTTCTTGATTTTCATTATAAAATGGCAAACCAATTAACTTATAATTTTTGTTTTCTGCTTTGATGATTTTTTGCAAACTATATTTTTGGGTTATCTGCTCTAAAAAATCCTCCTTCCATTTGTCAGGTTCTAATAGTTTATCTCCTTTTGGCTCAATAAATATCTGATAAGATAGAGAATTATTTTTTAAAAATAAAATAAAATCTGGCATAAAACCTCTCCCCTTTTCAAAGTCATAAATTTTATACAGCTCTTCATTTCTTAACAAATAAATCTCGTTATATTTTTTTGATAGATTGCCAATTGACTTTTTAATAAAACCAATCAAAGCTTTCTCTTCACTTGTGCCGACAAATCTATCTAACACATACCAATTATTGTCTTTTGCAATATTATCATCCGAATTATCTTTATTTATTGTTTTAGTTTTAGGCTCTGAAAAATATTTTTTAAAATCTTCTGCAAAAAATTCGCTTCCTTTATGCGGAGTTATATTTTCTTTTAATTTTGTAAAAACTCTGTTTAAAAATTTACCTGTCATATCTAACTTGGCTATGTTATCTATGTCATCATAGGTTTTATTTTTGTTGATTATTATTTTTATATCAAAATCACCTAAGAATTTATCTTTTTGCAAATCGTCCATACTTGTTATAGCTAATTCATTTTTTAATCTTGCAAATTGAAAAATTGAATTTTCTTCGTTGGCTTTTATATTTATGACTTTGTTAATTATATGTTTTTCAATGTTTTTGAACTTTAAGTTGATTGTTTTATTTGCTTTTTCTGTTGTAATCTTATTTTCGTTTTCATATTCATCTAGAATTTTGCTAAATTGAGTTAATTCCAAATCTTTGATTTTATATTCAAAATAATCATCTTTAATGTTATCCAATGTTTGTTTTTTTCTGTCTGGATTTTTTATTTTCCTGTTGCCCCATATTTTTACATTTTTATAAAAATCGCCATTTTTGAAGTCATTTTTAAGTGAGAAAGTTTTGATAACTCTATTATCATTTGTTGGAATATAACCATCTTTTCTTAACTCTTTTTTGAGGTTAGATATATAAACCGAATCTTCATCATAGGTATAATAAAACAACTCTTCTAAGATTCTTAACTCATTTTGCGGATCATTAGTAAATTTTCTTTTATTTTTTATTTTGTCGGCAAATTCAAATGGGAAATATCTAACCCCTCTGCCTATGAGTTGTTTTTCTTGGGTTGTGGCATCTTTTTTTGTTGTGTTGCTGCTACTGCGATAAAGTCGCACAATATCAAATAAATTCAAAACATCCCAATCTTCGGTGAGCCTATCCACAGTAAAAATTGCACGAATATGATTATTTTTATCCTCCAAACTATTGAGTAATTTTTCTTGTGATTCTGTTGTTTTTTCGCCACCTCGTTTCCCTTTTGCTTTTTTGTCTTCTGAGTTGGTAATTATGGTATTTTTTTCGGCAAAATTTGACCCCATCCATTTAGCAATTTCTTCATATTTGATATTTTCATTTTCTATAAAATTCAACATTTGCTCTGTGCGGGATTTTCCTTGTTCAAAGAGAGAGGGCTGTTTTGGCTCATATATTTTGCCGGCAATAGTTTTTATAAAATCAAAATCTTGTTCTGTTATGTCTTGCATTAAATTTATAAACTCTTCATAATCTGTTTTTGAATCAGCAATTTCATTGCTCCTGAAAAGAATAACTGGTTTAAAATTAGCAATATTATTTTTTATGGCGATTTTATGACGATACCATTGAAACAATAAAGCTTGCAAAATTCTTTGTTTTTTGTCAAGTGTAGATGAGATTAAATTTATCTCTTTGGTATAACCTGCACTTAAAAATTCTTTTAAATCAAATTTATAAATTGTTTTGTCTTCATATTTTTTTGCTACCTGCTCGTTATTAGGAATCGTGGCAGTAAATTCAAGCAAAACATTTTTGTTTTCTGTGTTTTGATTATTTTTTTTCAAAATCAGATCAACAACTGTATGTTCCCAGCCAATTCTTTCAATTTGACTTTCTTTTAATTCTGTTGGTATTAACTCTCGTTGTGCATCTTTTTTCTTGGTGCTTGCATTCAAGTGATGGGCTTCGTCAGCGAGCATAACAATATTTTTTTTATGCAAATCATCCAGTGTTGTCTGGTTTTCTTTTTGCATATGAACATCATTATGGAGTTTAGTGGTGCTTGTAAATTTTATCTCTACCCCTTGTGGATTATCAGAAAACAGATCAACTTGTTTTATGTCAACCGTTTTGCCATCAATAATGATTTTATCTTTGAAAAGATATTTGTTATGAGTGCTGTCAATAAAATTATTTTCGGTTTTATCAACAATATTAGTTTGATTAACAAAAAACAAAAAATGGCGATAACCTTGATTGTAATAATACAAAATAGCAGCTGCCATCACCAAAGTTTTACCAGCCCCTGTTGCCATATTAAACATAAGATGAGTATGGTTTTTATTATAAGGGTTTTGATTTATGTTTATGTTTTTTAACTCCTCAAAAGTTAAAAAATTTATCATAGCATCTTGTTGCCATTCAAATAACTCATATTTCAAATTATTTTTAATGTAGTCTGGGATTTTTGGTTTTTGCACACCTGCATCAAATGCTGCTCTACCAATAGTATCATATAAATATTTAAGATTTTCCATGGTTGTTTTTATGTTTTTGTCATTTGCTTCAATTTTTGGGTTGGTTTTTGATTTTTTATTATTTCAAAATTCTTTTTTGCCTCTGTTGTGAGGTTTTTAATTCTCGTTTGTTTGTCTTTATTGTGATTTAACAAATAGGCATTTATCGTCTCTAAATTTGACAAAACAATTAGATCCTCAATATTAGCAACATCTCGCATGTTCAAATTTTGTTTGACTAATTTTGGGTTTTCATCTCGCCATTCTTTGGCAGTTTTACCAAACATAATTAAATTTAAAACATCTGTCTCATTTGCATAAATTAGTTTTTGTTGAAAATCTGGCAGATTTATTTTTTCCAACTGCTTTTTAATGGCTTCGGTATGAATCTTGTAATTTGTTTTTACTAAACTTCTTTTAATTTGCCACTGTAATGAATGAGTTGTTTCTTGCTCTAATTCTTTTAATCTTTGAAATTCTTTGATAAGATAAAGTTTAAATTCAGGCGACAACCAACTGGCAAACTCAAAAGCTATATCTTTGTGAGCATATGTGCCACCATATCTGCCAGCTTTGGAACAAATACCAATAGCATTTGTGGCATCTTTCCATTTTTTTGGTGAGGCGGATCCCCATCATAAGTGCAACACTCCAATAGGTTAAAAGGATATAATAAATCACTTTTTAACCTATCAAAATTAAGGAGTGATTATATGAAACAATATATCCAGTTAACCTGTGAGGA
>QNFE01000043.1 GCA_003645455.1 Gammaproteobacteria bacterium
ACGGACAACCTCCAAGAGATTGCTTCGTGCCTCGCAATGACGGACAACCTCCAAGAGATTGCTTCGTGCCTCGCAATGACGGACAACCTCCAAGAGATTGCTTCGTGCCTCGCAATGACAGGTGGTGTAGGGTCTTCGCAATGACGGTAATTCGTTGGCAGTCTCTTAAAAAAAATAGTAGTATAACAGTAAGATATGATATGAATCCGCCATCAAAAACAAAAATCAAAAGCAAGATAAAAAATTCACACGAAAATAATGATATTTCATTCCAGTTATTGTCCCTACTCTTGTGTATATGGCAGAGCAGACTGATAGGTTTTTATTAGACTTGTAACTCAAACCTTAAAAAACATTTCATTATAATGATCCAAATTTAGCGGAGTCGCTCGCAAATGTAAAGATTAGTTATTTCACGCCGCTCAAAAGAGAGGGATTTTATTCGTTTTGCTGCATTAAATCAATCAGATTTAATGTTTTACTATCTCATCTTCTTTGATTTTTAAGGTAACTTTTTTTATCCTTGCATCTGCTCGCATAGCTTTGACAATCGTTTGAGTGTCATTAAGATTGGTTATTTTTAAAGTGGCATATTGATTGATAACTATTATTGTGGTTAATTTATAATCAGTTATTATATTTGTTATATCAGCTTTGTCATTAGCTTCAATATTGATAACTCCGTTGAATATACCAACCAACTTGCGTCTTTTGTTATATGTTATAAGCTCCTTTGTTGCACCATCTGCACTGCTCATAGACTTGATAGCGTTTTTGTCATAATAAATATGTTTACCATTTATGCTTCGTAAAAATACCGCGGTTTGATTGTCGGTATTTTGTTTGTTTGTCGCTGTATTGCTTAAAAAATCAATTTCATCCTTGCCGTTTTTAATAGTGGCAACAACTGGAATGGTTTTGATAAAATTATCAGTCGATGATTTATTTTGATTGTTATCAATAGTTTTGCTTTTTATTGACATTTTCAGCGGTTGATCCTGTGTCTCATCAACCACGGCACAAGCCGAAGTGCTTAAAAATAATAAAGATGCGAATGTTAAAATTGTGCTTTTCATAATTTTCTCCTGTAATAAATAAAATTTAATGACCATTTATCTCAATGCTCCAATCGGTCAGTGTGCCAGCGTCGCCTGATTTGACATCAATCACTTTTAATATCCAATCCCCCACTGAGTCTTCGCCATAAAAAGCATTAGTCGTCAGAGCATAATCACTAAAATCAGAGGCTCCTTTGAAACCATTTTTTGGCCAGTAGATAATTGACTCTGTGCCTTGTGGTGAGATTAATACCAGCATAATATTATTAACATCAGCATGAGTGACATTGACCTTAACCATCACATTTTCAATTATTTTGCTTGTCATACCAGTGATAGTAGAGGTCACACCTGCCGCATTATTATCCGTGATAGCAACATCTGTTGTATTACTTCCTGTAATTGTGTCATATGTCCCCCAATTATTAGCAGTATAGGTGTTTGCTATTGTGGTCGCAGAATTAGCATTTATTATCCCAAAACCATAGGCATTTGAGAATTTATATCCAGCATTATTAGTAACCCAACCATCGTCAATAGTTAGATTTGTGCTATTGACATCTAACACCTTATCCGTCAGAGTCGGGCTATTGTCAGAGGTAGTAGCCAAAATATGTTTGATATCGCGCCAAGTTAAGTTTGGATTTGCTTGTAACATCAAAGCGATAACCCCAGTGGTAGAAGGAGCCGCCGATGAGGTGCCGTTCATAGTGGAGTTATAGTTGCAATTAGCATTATCACTATGTGTCCCTACTTGTGAATATAGTTGATAGGCAGGATAACCTGAACCACTTTGAATAATTACATAATCAGAAGCTGTGCCTGAGTCATAATTATAATTAAAATCAGTTGCTGACACAGCAGAAGATTCACTATAACCACGGCTACAACCTGACAAATCAGTCGTTAGCATAGCTGGTTTATGGTATTTGTCTAATAAATTGTATATTTTATCACCCTGCTCAACTTTACGGTCTTCTTGGTAGCCAAACTCACCACCGGGGGCTGAGACCCATAAGTTTGAGCCGTGAGTTGAGTATGAGGATATTTTGCCATCAGCGTTTGAGGCGCCTATAACAACAAACATCGGCATAACAGAAAGACCAGAGTTGGCGTTTTGACAACTTATATTATTGCCAGCACCATCATAATCATTAGCATCGTCACAGTTGCAACTACCATAACTGTCAAAACCATTGCCAGCGGATTTGGTATAGATATAACCTTTGCCACCTCTGCCATTATAACTTTCTTTGAAAATAGCATATACCGTATCATCAAAAGCACTGTTAGAACAAATATTAGAGCCCCAACTATTATTAAAAATATGCAAATAATCAAAAGTCTGGGCACTGCCAGTTGGGCTATCTTTTAAACCCAGAGAATAATACAAACCATTTTCACTTTTATCCTGCATCCAGTTTCTTCCATACAAAGTTGAACCAGGGGCAATACCCAAACCACCGACATAATTGTCCTGCATATTGATAATGCCTGCCCCACCTGTGCCGTGTGAGTCACCTGCATCAGCTGGCGTAGGGTCGGTATCAGAGCCAACAAAATCATATGAATAAGTCTGGGAGGTTTTTAAATCTTCATGAGCCATATCCAAGCCATCATCAACTATAATGACATTGACATTTTTGCCAGTGTAACCTGCGGCATGAGCCTGTTTGACAGCCATATCTTTGCCAGTGATACCAGATAAACCAGCATAGGATTTTTGGCCGGTATTTTCATAATACCATTGTTGAGACAAAAGAGGATTTTTTACAGTGGGGGCAGGATCAGGAGTGCTACTACCGCCACCGCCACTATCGCTACTACATGCAGATAAAATCAACAAAACCGAATATATAAAAAACTGTGGTAAATAAAATTTTGCATTCATAAAAAACTCCTTAAAAATCAAAAAATCTAATGCTCGGTATTATATTTAATGAGGGGGGGTGTCAAGTTTTTTTTATATATTGTTTTATTGTAACAATTATGACACAAAAAAATTATAACTTTCTTATCAATGGATATAGTTTTTCGGTTTCATCGACAATTCTATTTAAGACCAACTCAAACATTTGTTTCGTGATTTGGATAAATTCATCATAGTCACCGATAATTAGATTTTTACTATTTACCCTATTATGATTACACCATTTTTTAGTGTATTGTTTGACTATCCGCCGAATTTCTTTTGAGCCCTCTAAAAAATCATTTGCTACTTTATTGTCTTGTTTATTTTTAGAACACAAAAGAGATGAGATCATTTTTCTCTCCACTACATCTTGGTGCTCTTTAACATTTGTAAGATACCTGTCAAAAAGCTCACATGATAGATGAGTGTCTAACAGCAATCTATCTGTCATTAGTAGAGTCAACACATTACTAAGCTCGGTTATGGTGTCATTTTGTTGGTTAATTTTTTCAAAGTCAATCATGGTATGGTTATTAAAAATTTATAAAATAAAAATTATAACATATTTTTAATTTAAATTAGGATTTTTTTGCTCGGCGGTTAATTTTGGCAAAAAATATTCTTCTGCCTCGTCGCCATCTACTTGTTTATTTTGTTTGTCAAACAGCGGTAATTCGGCATCATTCCAGCCTTTTAAACCAGTTTTTAATGAAAGGACATTTTTATAACCCATCATTTTCATCGTAAGCCCTGCCCATAAACTACGTTGTCCTGAGCGACAGATGATAACAACTTTTTTATCTCGGGAGCGCACCAAATCTGGCACAGTTTCTTCATAATCCCACTCACAGGCATTTTCTAAAATTCCTCGTGGCACATTGATTGCATCTGCCATCGTCATCTTGTCATATTCATAGGGCTCACGCACATCTAATAATATTATATCTTTTTTTTGTTGCATCAACTCATCAAGATCCCAGGGGAATATCTCTTCCACATTTTTAATACAATCATTCATAAAATCAATACAGGTTTTCATCAAGACCTCTCATATATTTTTAACTCCAAATTTAACTAATAAAACGGCAGCGGCGACTCTTGAATGGATATTTAATTTTTTTAAAATTGATTTTACATGTAGTTTGACAGTTCCATCTGAAATGTTTAAATTACGAGCGATAATTTTGTTGGATTGCCCCTTTGCGAGTAATTTTAAAATATCTTTTTCACGTGGGGTAAGTTTGTCAAAAGGTGTTTCTAATGATTTTTCTTGGGAATTGTCAATCTTTTTTTCTGATATTATTTGTGCCATTAAGTAATTTAAGCTAGGATCTACTACGATTTGTCCATCTGATATTTTGTGTAGGGCCAATACTAACTCATCTGCTTCCATATCTTTTAATAAATACCCTCTGGCTCCATTTTTTAGTGAGTTTTTCAAGTCATAGTCGCTTGTGCTGGTAGTTAATATAACAATGGCAGGTTTGGCTTTTAATTTATTGAGTTTTTTTAAAGTAGCGATTCCGTCTAATTTTGGCATTCGCATATCTAATAAAATTATATCTATTTTTTTTGTTTTTGCTGCCTCTATTCCTTGTTTTCCGTCACCTACAGAATCAACCACCTCAATATCCCTTCTTTTTAAAAGAGATGATAAGCCCTCACGAAATAAAGTATGATCATCTATGATTAAAACTTTCATAATTTTATATTTTCAACTAAAATTCGACACCCCTCTCCTCTTTCGCTCTCAATATTAAATTTAGCTCCAATTTGGTAAGCCCTATCTGCCATGATGTTAAGCCCTAAATGAAAACCATCTTTGTTGTCAATATTTTTTTTATACACAAAACCCACCCCATCATCTTCAATTAACATCTGATACCTGTCTAATTTATCATTTTTGTTTAATAATATTCGCACCACATTAGCATTAGCATATTTTTTTATGTTTGTTAGTGTCTCAGATGTTATTCTCAATAGTTGAATTTGAATTTTTTGTGAAGGATTTTTGTCAAGTTCATTTTGTAGATAACACATAACCTCGGTTTCATCTTGAAATTTTTGCACCAAATAATTCATTCTTTGGTTAAATGATTGGCCGATGACCGGAGCACGAAATTCGCTGATAATTGTTCTTAATTCTGAATATGCCTCGTTAATGCTATTTTCTAATTTTTCAACTTGAATTGATAATTCGCTATTGATAGTAGTTTGCAATAACTCATCTAAAACTCTCATTTGTAGTTTAATTGAGGCAATAGTCTGGGCAAGAGAGTCATGTAATTCATGAGCGATAGTTTCTCTCTCTTTGATTATAGATATAGTTTTTGTGTGCTCTGTATGTAACCTTATTTGTTTTTCGGAGTTTAGGGTTTGAGTCTGTAACATAGATCCTAATAGGTTTAGATTGTTGATGGTTTTTGTATGGATTTTGTGTTTGGGAATTGCAATTATTTTACAACCCAAATCTCCTGCCATTATTTTTTCACTCCAATCACAAATTGTAGTTACTAAATCCATTTATTTTGTTGGTTTGATAAATGATGGATCGTTAGGATTTAAAAAAATAAAATTAAAATTGCCACTCTCTAACAAAACATAATCAATTTCCAATCCATCTGTTATATCTTCTTTTTCCTTGTTGGTTATCACAGTTAATCCATTTGTTTTAAAGCCTATGTCATCTATTTTTTTGGTATCATCCCAACCGAATAAATAATGGAACTCATCTTTATTGTTCAGGCGAATATCAAGGCGTAAAAATTGTTCACTACTGTCATTTGTGAGTGATTTTAAGATTTGTGTTTTTGCAGAGTCTGTGATTGTAATTGCCATAATGTTATTTTGTAAATGTAAATAAATCTTTACCTATTTTTATGAAAAAGTATCTAAAAAATCTGTATTTTAACATATTCGCACAATATAAAAATAAAATTTTATCAGATTAATGTGTTACAATAGTATTTTTTTTGAATTTATTTTATGAAAACATATATAAGGCTGTTAGTTTTTGGGTTTTTAATGTTGCCTCTGTGGCAAGTTGTGGTAGCAGATGATAGTTTGTCACTCCAAAAAGTAACTGAAAATATATATGCAATTGTCGGCGATCTTGGCAACCGATCACCTGATAACTTAGGCAATAATGCAACCTTTGGATTTGTCATAACAAAAGATGGTGTAGTTTTGATTGATTCAGGTGGTAGTTATCAAGGAGCAGGTAAAATTGCCAAAATTATCAAAAATGTTACAGATAAACCTGTAATTTATGTTATAAATACTGGTGGACAAGATCATCGCTGGATGGGGAATGGTTATTTTAAAAAATTAGGAGCAAAAATTATCGCATCTGAAAAAGCAGTTGAAGACCAAAAATTACGCACCCAGGATCAATTTATCGTGTTGGGAGCATTAATAAAAGATGAAGGTCTAAAAGGCACAGATGCCATATATGCCGACCAAACCTTTAAACAAAAATTAGAGATAAAAATTGGAGGCACATCTTTTTTGCTTTATCATGCAGGACAAGCACATACTCCAGGAGATAGTTTTGTGTATCTGGTAAAACAACAGGTTATGTTTACAGGTGATATAGTTTATGTCGACAGAATGTTAGGAGTTGGCAGCCAGTCAAATAGCAAAAGTTGGCTGCAAGTTTTTGAAAAAATGGCAAAACATAAAATAAAACATTTAATTCCAGGTCATGGCAAGGTTACAACTTTGCAACAAGCTTATAAAGATACTTATGATTATTTATTATTCTTGCGTAAATCTGTGGCAACTTTCATAAAAAATGGCAAAGATATAACGGATATAAATCAAATAGATCAGGCAAAATTTAACTACCTTAAAAACTATCAAGTAATTTCAGGCAAAAACGTTCAACAGGTTTTTATTGAAATGGAGTGGGAATAAAAAAAAGGCAACCATATAATTTGGTTGCCCCATGTTTGGTGTAAATCTACTATTACATCAGTTTCTTTCTAAGAAAAATTACTCAACAATAGTCCAGTTTTGGTTTTTAATCTCTAACATTTTAAAAGAATCTAAACTTAATCCCATGTGGTCGGTAGCACTCATATTAAATACTCCAGCGGCACCTATGAAGTTTTTAGTGTTTTCAATCTCATCACGCACTTTTATTTTATCCGTAGATTTTGCTTTTAAAATTGCATTAACTGCTATGTGTAGGGCATCATAGGCATGAGCGCCAAATGTTGAAACTTTGCCATGTTTTGCCTCATATTCTTTTTTGTATGCCATAGCGACTGATTTTTGTGGGTCTTTATCACTCAATTGCTCGGCGACAACAATCGCTCCTGCTGGTAGACGAACACCGTTTGCACTATCTCCTGCAAGATCAATATACTTTTTTGATGCTACACCGTGAGATTGATAAACTGGTGCTTTAATACCTAACTGTTTGATATTTTTAGTAACAATGGCAGGTGCTTTACCAAAACCAAAATTTAAAATCGCATCAGGCTTCAAAGCACGAATTTTCGTAAGTTGAGCGGACATATTGGTATCTTTGTTGCCATATGATTCGACAGCTATCAATTCAATATTGTATTTTGCAGAGATTGCTTGGGATTGAGCGGCACCTGATTTACCAAAACCACCACTGCCACTTATCAAAGCTACTTTTTTAAATCCGCGTTTTTGCATATCGGTAAAAATTTTGGCAGCTGCCATTTTATCGGTATGAGGCACTTTAAATAGCCATTTTTTAACAGGATCCACAATTTTAACCGAGCCTGCCAGAGATATCATCGGGATTTTAAATTTTTCCAATAAAGGAATAACTGCCATGGTCGAGCCTGAGGTTGAGCCACCAATAATAATATCAACATTATCCTTTTTCACCAATCTTTTGATAAATTTAATCGCTTGCTTGGGATTGCCTGCGGTATCATAGTGAATAAGTTTTAGTTTTTTACCATTAACTCCGCCTTTGGCATTGATTTTTTCAATATACATTTGTAAAGTTTTAAGCTCCGGATCTCCCAAAAAAGAGGCAGGACCTGTGACTGCCAAAAAACTACCGATTTTTATCTCATCTGCTGAAAAAGCAATAGATGACAAAGATAGCAACATTCCCACAATAATGGGTTTAATAAATTTCAGTTTCATAAAAATTCTCCAAAAAAAATAAAAAAAATACTGCAAAAGTTTCGCAATATTTTACGACAAAAACAACATCATAACAACCACAACATTATCTTCTTGGGGCATTGTATGGGTTGCTATAATAATTTGGGCGAGAATAACCGCCGCCATAGTTATTCCATCCACGGTTGGAGTTATTATGCCAAGGTGGTGGCATACCGTAGGCTCTATTTGGCGATCTCCAACGGTTTTGGTTTTGTGGATAATGATCCCTGTTATTGGCAATGTTTGGCGACCCAAAGTTCTGATTTTGATCTTGTATTTGTTGCGAGTTCCTTGTTTTGTTTATGGGAATGTTTAGGTATTGGGTTATTTGTCTTTTAGGGGAATTACTAAGGACAGCAGGATTATTTTGCTTGTTATTTTGTGGAGCAATAACCGCAGATTTTTTGGTTTTGATTGTATTATTGTTCCTGTTGTTTTGCAGATGATTGGTGGTTTTGTAAACAGGCGAATTCAAAGAAAATACCGTCTCACCAAAAAAAGAATAAAATAAGATGGTAGATAGCATGACTGACAACAAAATAGCAACCTGTATGGGAAACGATAATGAGTTAAAAGTTTTTTTCTGGCTTTTATTTGTGTTATAATTTTGCTTTTTATGGGAGTCTTTATCAGCGACAACTTTTTTGGCAACAGGAGAGGTTCTGGTTGCAGTAGCTTTTTCGGTAGCTTTTTTGGTAACAGGTTTTTTTGTAGGTGCTGTGACTGATGTTTTTTTGACACTTGGTTTTTTGGTTGCAGGCATAATAAATTCCATATGTAAGGAGACCTTTGCATAATTCAAGCACAATTTATAAAATACATAAAATGCACCTTATTTACAGCAAAAATTTGTCAAATAGCAAGCTATTTTCCTCATTTTTGCTGTAAAAATGCACTATTTTCTGCATTCTCTAAACAGCACTTGAATTATGCAAAGGTCTCGTAAGATAAAAAAGATATTGTATCATAAAAAAAATGAAAAATAAAAATAAAATTAAAATCAATGAAAATAATCTTAAAACATTAGTCGATGATAACTTGCAATTTTTGTTATCTTTTAAGGCTTTAAGCCAACAAAATATGATAATTTTATCCAAAATACTAATTGATTTTCAACAATGGAATATTGCAAATATAACCATAAAAAAACAACAATGGTTGCAAAATTTAAACCAAAACAATCAAAAACAAATATTTTCTATAATAAAAACATTTTATGATAATTTATTGAAAAATAGAAAGTATTCAAAGACCCAAAAAATAAAATTCATGCAACCGAAAAAAGTAAAAAAACAACTTAAACAACAAGGGGAGATATTTGGGTTTTGTCCTGTTTATTCTGATAAAACTTTATGTTGTAATCTTTATACTATTGATGCCGTGCAGGGTTGTGGTTTTGGGTGTTCGTATTGTAGTATCTTATCTTTTTATCAAGAAGATGAGGTGAACTTTGTTGAAAATTTATCGCAAAAATTAAAAAATATTGAATTAGATAAAAACAAAAAATATCATATCGGTAGCGGTCAGTCGTCCGATTCGTTGTTATGGGGAAATAAATTAAATGTGTTAGATGATTTATTAGAATTTGCTCGTCTGCACCCTGATAATATCGTGTTAGAGTTAAAAACAAAATCCGCAAATATAAAATATTTTTTAAAAACCCCTATTCCTATGCCAAAAAATGTCATAATTAGTTGGTCGCTAAACCCGCAAATCATCATTGATAATGAAGAACATTTATGTGCCTCATTAGATGATAGATTAAAATCCGCACTTGCTTTGGCACAAAAGGGGATAAAAATTGGTTTTCATTTACACCCCATTATCCACTTTAAAGATTATGAAAAACACTATAAAAATATGATTCAAAAAATTATGAATATATTCAAAGCAGAGCAAATTCGTTTTATCTCGTTTGGTTCATTAACCTTTTCAAAACAAGCTATCAAAGAGATTCGCAAAACAGAACAAAAAACAAAAATCTTACAAATGCCGATGAATAAAACCCATCAAAAATATTCCTATCCGTATGAAACAAAAAAGGGAATTTTTAAAAATATATATTCATATTTCAAGCCGTGGCACAACCGGATATTTTTTTATTTTTGTATGGAGGATAAAAAATTATGGGACGATATTTTTGCTTTTAGTTTTGCCGACAATAAACAATTTTCTAATAAATTATTTTCTGTTATAATGGACGATTTTTGAGTAAAATTATGAGACCTGACAAAAGAGAGTTTAACCAATTACGAGATATTAGTTTTCAAAGAAATTATACCTGCCATGCCGAAGGCTCGGTATTAGTGTGTTGTGGCAATACCAAAGTTATCTGCAATGCCACAGTGGAGGACAAAGTCCCGCCATTTTTACGCGGCAAAAAACAAGGCTGGTTGACCGCCGAATATAGCATGTTGCCTCGTTCTACCAACTCTCGCACAAGACGTGAGGCAACCGCCGGCAAGCAAAGCGGTCGCACCTCTGAAATCCAAAGGTTAATCGGCAGATCGCTGCGAGCCTGCATTGATTTAAAACAATTGGGCGAGCGGACAATAACTTTGGATTGTGATGTTATTCAAGCAGACGGTGGCACAAGATGTGCATCAATAAGTGGTGCATTTGTCGCGCTTTATGATGCTATAAACCATTTAATTGAAAAAAATAAAATCAAGAAAAGCCCCATTAAAAATTTTATAAGTGCCGTCTCGGTCGGTATTTATAAAAACCAAGCCGTCTTAGATTTGAATTATGCCGAGGACTGCAATGCCGATACAGATATGAATATTATAATGAATGAAAACCAAGAATTTATAGAAGTGCAAGGCACCGCCGAAGATGCACCTTTTAACATGGAACAACTTCAACAAATGTTAGATTTAGCAAAAAAAGGCAATAGCGAGATAATCGCCATGCAACAACAGGTTTTGGGTTTGATTTGACAACATAAAAACATGAATTAAAATGAAAAATTATGATAATTTTAGCAAAAAAGAGTTATTAAAACTTGTCAAAAAACAAGATGCAGAGCTTGCCAAAAAAAAATATGGCTTAGTGTGGGATAGCGAAAAAGTGCCAGAGAAAGTTGTGACAGATTGTGAACAAAATATTCCCATCTTAGATAGAGTATATGACAAAGAAATAAAAACAGATGACTCTGATGATAATATTTTGATTGAAGGGGATAATTATCATGCTCTAATGTGCTTAAATTATACACACGAAGATAAAATTGATGTAATTTACATTGACCCACCATATAACACTGGCAACAAAGATTTTGTTTATAACGATGATTATGTAGATCAAGAAGACGGATATAGACATTCAAAATGGCTCAATTTTATGGAAAAAAGATTGTTATTAGCCCGCAATTTGTTAAAAGAAACAGGGGTAATTTTTATCAGCATTGATGACAACGAAATGGCCCAGTTGAAATTATTATGTGATGATGTTTTTGGGGCAGTTAATTTTTTGGGAAACTTAACTTGGATAAAAAAAACAAAACCAGTTAATTCGGGAAAAGCAAAGAAACAAATACAACAAAATATAGAATATGTACTATGTTATTTAAAATCTAAAAAAAATAATTTTAGTGGATTTAAATTAAAAACACAAGGAGCAAGGATATATAATAAAAAGGGTAAATTAGGAAATTGTAGATTTAAGGACATTGAAGATTCTGATTATGGAAGAAAAAAAAGAGACACGATGAAATTTCCAATATTAAATATAAAGCCAGCAATCGGAAAAAGATGGAAAATTGGAAAAGAGGAAATAGACAGACTGATTGATGAAAATAGAATTGAAATTGTTAATTCAAAAATAAAAGTTGCTATTTACCCTCAAGATGAAAAAAATTATATAAAAAGTCCATTTTGGTCGCATCTCGATCGTTCTTTTGTTGGAACAGCCGAAACAGGAAAAAAAGAGTTATCAGAAATTTTAACAAAAAATCATAACTTTGATACCGTAAAACCTTTAGGTTTAATAAAAGAACTTTTGTTTCATTTTCCAAAAAATATTACAATTCTTGATTTTTTTGCTGGATCAGGAACTACGGGACATGCAATTTTGGAATCCAATAAAAAAGATGGCGGAAATAGAAAAATAGTTTTATGCACTAACAACGAACTCAATGGAGCAGGAAGTGATTTAGTAAAAAAAAACCCAAATGAAGAAAAAGAAAAATTTGGAATTTGTCAGAGAGTTACTTTTCCGAGATTGGAAAAAGTAATAAATGGTTATAAAAAAAATGGCAATGGGGAGTTTATTGATGGATTAGGTGGAAATTTACAATATTTTAAAACCTCTCTTATTCCAGTAGATAAAGTTGACAAGGTAACAGACGAACAAAAAATTGAACTAACCTACAAAGCCGGACAAATGATCGCCATCAAAGAAAATACTTTTGAAGAAGTTGAGACGAATGAATGGTATCAAATCTTTGAAAACAAAGATAAGAGTCGTAAAACGGCAATTTATTTTAGAGAGGACTTGGGTGAATTTCAAAATCTAATAAAAAAAATGAATAACACTAAAACGATTTTATATGTTTTTTCATATGTGGCGGAAATTGATAAAGATGTTTTTTTTGTAAATAAAAATATTGACTTGAAAGCGATTCCAGAGCCAATTATAAAACTTTATCAAAGAATAAATTTAACTACAAAAAGGAGCTAATGCATGTTTTATTTAAAAGATTTTCAAATAAGTGCCGTAGATGAACTTAATGATAGGTTTTTAGAGTTGTGGAAAACTGGAAATTATCAGATTCCGATAGTTTTTAAAGCAGCAACAGGGGCAGGCAAAACTATAATGATGGCAAATTTTTTAATGCAGTTAAATAATGATGTTCGTTTTAAATCTCAAGACAAATGTTATGTTTGGATTAGTTTTAGCGAAGACTCTGCAATGCAATCAAAACAAAAATTATTGGATTATTCAGATGAGGGAACAAACTTATTTCTAAAAGATATAAGTAATTTGTCAGAGAGAAAACTTCGTTCAAATAATGTTTTTTTTATTAACTGGCAAAAAATAAAAACCTCAGACAAAGAGGGCAGAAAGTTGCGAAAACCAAACGAGCATACAGAGGGAGAGTATGGAATTTTTGATGAGTTTATTTTAAAAACAAAAAAAGACAACAGGGAAATTGTTTTGATAATTGACGAGGCTCATACTGAAACTGACACAGTTTTATATGATGAAATTCTGAGCCTATTAAATCCTCGCATTATTTTAAGAGTAACCGCTACCCCAAAAAATTTGCCAAATATTAGCGATGTAACACAAAAAAAAGCAGGTTTTGTAGAGGTTTTGGAAAAAGATGTAATTAAAAGCGGCTTGATAAAAGAAAAAATTGTCCTTCAAACTGGAGAAGAAATTAAAAAATTACAAACAAAAGGTTTAAATGAAAACGAGGTAATGTTGGAGTTGGCTTTCAACAAAAGATTAGAGTTAAAAAAATTATACGAAGAGTTGGGGCTTGATATAAATCCATTAGTTTTAATTCAACTGCCAAGTGATTTCAAAGAAAAAGAAGAAGTGCAGAAAGACATAAAAAGCATTGTTTTAACCTACTTGCATAAGAAAAAAAATATAAAAGATAGTGAGATTGGCATTTGGCTGTCAAAAGAAAAGAAAAATTTAGAATTTATAACCAAAAACAATGACGATGTCAATTTTTTAATTTTCAAAGTTGCACCTGCCACAGGTTGGGACTGCCCTCGTGCCGATGTTTTGGTGATGTTTAGAGAGATAGGCAGTCCATCTTTTCACACCCAAATTATAGGACGGATTAAAAGAATGCCAGAGGCAAATCATTATGAAAAATCTGAATTAAATAAAGCATATATTTACACCAACTACAACAAAGACCATATAAAAAATATCAAAGATATAACCGATAAAAACAAGCAACAAATTCATTACACTAAACTAAAAGATAACATAAAAAGAATTAAATTAGAGACAACTTTTCATCACAGAACTGATTTTAACACCCTAAGCACACCTGATATGTGGCAAAAATCTTTTTTTATTTCATTGGATAAATATTTTAAAACAGAGCGAAAATTAGTAACGGATTATAGTAAAAATATTAAATTATTAAAAAATAAAATAAACTTATATAGTGAAAATGTTAATCATCAAATTGTAGTAGATGCAGAGATTGAAAGTTATGACAATTTTGCCAAAGAAATTCAAAAACAAGCCAAAAATATTGAGTATCATTTTTCAGCTTTAGATGTTGAAAGACTTTATAACTTGCTTTGTTACGATGAGTTAAAAAAACAAGATAAAGACGAGGCAAAATATAACCCATCAAGATCATGGGGGCAGTTGAAGTCGGCTCTTAATGTTTGGTTTAGGGGCAGAACAGGTTACGATTCAGGCAAATTTTATAAAATTATTGTTAATGAATTGTTAAATCCAAATAGTGAGTTAAAAAAAGCAATTCATAAAGCATTAGTTGATTTTAGAGAAACATACAACATTGAAATTAAAGAAAAACAAGAAAAAGATATTTTTGATATAGAGATTCCAGAAAAAGAGGTAAGTTTTACTGATGACTTTCATAAATTAGATGGCACGATAACAGAAGACGGTATTTTAAATACAGGTGAGTTAAAAATTAGTATTACAAAAAATGTATACGAGGATTTTTACATAAGAAAACAATATAAAGGCAAAGATAATGAAACAGATTTTATAAAATTTATTGAAACCTGTGATATACAATGGTGGCACAAACAAGATGATAGTGGCAGAGATGTTTTTGCAGTTGAATATTATGACACCCAAGAGCAAAAAAAGAGGCTTTTTTACCCTGATTTTATTATTAAAAATAAGAGTAAAATCTATATAATTGACACAAAATCAGGAAATACAGCAAAATCCCAAGAAACAGCGGATAAAAATAAAGCACTTCAACAATGGATAAAAAATAAAAAAGATAAATATGATTTTGAAATTATTGGAGGCATTGCTATACCTAAACATCCGAATTGGATAATAAATAAACAAGAAAATTATCTTTATCAAAATGATAATGATTGGGAAGTTTTAAATTTTCTATAAATATATAAGTTGGTAAAAAATAAAAATATGAGTGATTATAACGCGGAGTCTATTGAAGTTTTAGAGGGATTAGAACCGGTTCAAAAACGTCCAGGTATGTATACCGATACTACCTGCCCTAATCATTTAATCGCCGAGGTGGTTGATGAGGCATTGCAAGGTTTTGCCACAAAAATAATTCAATCTCAAAAACAAGTTTTGGGTTTATCATAAATATTAAAAAAATAATGAAAATAAGAGAAAAATCAATATTGTCAGGATTGTTTTTATCTAAATTTGATAAAATTGGTTTGGCAGAATTAGGTTTTAAAAGTCATACAGAGGCTTTTAATACCATTGGTTTTGCCTTAGGTGCCAAACCAGCTTCAATTAAGCATTATAGAGATGAATTTGACCCTATGTTTCCTAATAATAGACAAGGTTGGCACAACAGAGAAACAAGGCAATACTGTAAAATTGTTTATGACAATTTTAACAAATTAAATCTTGCTGATTTTGTTAATTTAATTAAAGATGTTGTTTATCAAAATAGAGATATAGATGTATTGGATGAAAACATTGACAAACAGAAAGACGAAAAGTCATCGTTTGCTAAAAGACTCATTACAGGACAAGCAGCTGAAAAATATTTTCAAAATAACTACAACGAAATTGAAATCTTTAATGGTTACGAAATAGAAGATACAACTAAGTTTGGTTGTGGTTTTGATTTTAAATTGTATAAAGATAATAGTTATATTGTCGTTGAAGTAAAAGGTTTAAATGGATTAAGTGGAAATCTGTTGCTAACAGATAAAGAACATTCTGTCGCTAAGTTTTTACAAAAAAAATATTTTATATTTGTTGTTAAGAATTTTAAGGAAACCCCTTGTCATAGTTATTATCAAAACCCATTAAATACTTTATCTTTCAACAAAATAGTTCAACAAATTACTCAAATTTCTTGGAATACAAATGTATCATAATAAAATTACAGATATTCATTCTGTTGCCAGAATTTTTAAATATTGGTATTGTAATGAGTTTGCAAAATCACTACTAAACAAAATGAATTTTGATGCAGATAAAATAAAGATTTTAAAAACAGAGGTGGATTATATATCTAAACATAATATTTATGTAAAGTTTAAAATTTATAATGGCGAATTTAAAAAGTTAATTAATATTCAAAATTTACAAGTAAAACTTGTCTCGAACCCTCAGGGTTTTAATCAAATAGATAAAAGATGGGTTAAAAATTATGAAGAAATGTGGGAGATTCCAAAAAATATTTTGAAAATTTTACAACATTTTACAGGAGAGAGAACACCTTATATTGAAAACCCAAAAGATAAAAGAAGAATGTTTGCCACTGAATTCACAGAGCAAGAGCAAAAAGATCTTTTAAATTTTTTACAAGACAATAAAACCTTAATTGTAAGCGATATCTTAAAAGGGAGAGGAAAATTTGCAGCAGAATGGATGTTGGTAATTTTAAAAATTCAAGATGAAAAAATTAAATGGGCTTTAAAACCAATAAACTTTGTTCTTAATCATTTTGGAAATGGAGAGATTAAAATTACACCTCGCGGAAGCTTTAAAATTGGAAGAATAACAATGCAAAGAAAAGGCGGAGATGGAGGAAGAGACACAGCAAATATGTTGCAGTTCAAAATCAATCCTTGTGAAATTATAGGAGATTAAAAGATTTGGTGAAATTTGCCAAAATAGTTGAAAGTGGTGCGAATGACTTAATGTTATTGCAAGAGAAAAATTATAAATATATAAGTTAAAAATATGAGTGAATATAACGCCGAATCAATTGAGGTTTTAGAGGGATTAGAGCCTGTTCAAAAACGCCCAGGGATGTATACCGATACCACCTGCCCTAATCATTTAATCGCCGAGGTGGTTGATAATTCTGTTGATGAGGCATTGCAAAAATTTGCCAATAAAATTATTATAAATCTATTTGCCGATGGCAGTGTTGAGGTTGATGATAATGGGCGTGGAATGCCTGTTGATAAACATCCCACCATCAATAAATCAGGGGTTGAAGTGATTTTAACAACTTTGCATGCAGGTGGCAAATTCTCCGATAAAAATTATCAATTTTCAGGTGGTTTACATGGGGTTGGAATATCTGTTGTTAATGCTTTGTCTGAAAACTTACAGGTTAAAATCAAACGTGATGGTTTTTTATATCAGATGGAATTTAATAATGGCGACCCTATTGATGAGTTAAAAAAAATAGATAAGGTTGCCGTAAAAGATACCGGCACTATTATAAGATTTTTACCAAATCACCGTTATTTTGATAGTGTAAAATATGATATTAAAGCATTATTTCATCTCTTAAAAGCCAAAGCGGTTTTATGCCCTAATCTCCACATTATTTTTTATGATGAAAATAAAGACGAGACAACAGAGTGGTTATATCAAGGCGATCTGGGAGATTATCTCAAAGAAGAATTAACTGGTATTGAAACGATTCCAGAGCCTGTATTTGCAGAGCAGATAACAACAGAAAATCAAGGTTTAGATTTTGCTTTATGTTGGGATATAAATAAACAAAATATAATCACCGATAGTTATGTAAATTTAGTGCCGACAACCCAAGGAGGCACTCATGTTAATGGTATCAAAACAGGGCTTATTGATTGTATAAAAGAGTTTGCTGTTTTGCATAAATTATTACCCAAGGGCTTGAAAATTGTAGCCGATGATATATGGTTAGGTTTGAATTTTGTGCTTTCGGTAAAAATGGCAGAGCCACAATTTTCAGGCCAAACAAAAGAGAGATTAACCTCACGACAAATTAGCTCATTTGTCTCATCATCAATAAAAAATAGTTTTTCACTATGGCTTAACAAACACCCCCAAACAGGCACTCAAATCGCTCAAAACATTATTGATAACGCTCAAAATCGTCAAAAAAAATCTCAAAATGTTGTGCGTAAAAAAATTATTGCAGGTCCTAAATTACCCGGTAAATTAGCAGACTGTGTCGCAACTGATCTCAATCAAACTGAACTTTTTTTGGTGGAGGGTGATAGTGCAGGTGGTTCTACCAAACAAGCAAGGGACAAAGATTTTCAAGCTGTGATGCCACTTCGTGGTAAAATATTAAATACTTGGGAGGTCAAATCCACAAGTGTCCTATCCTCAAAAGAAGTGCACGATATAGCTGTTGCCATTGGAATGGATCCTGATGATGATGATATTTCAAAACTACGATATGGTAAAATCTGTATCTTAGCCGATGCTGATTCAGACGGATTACATATTGCAACTTTATTATGTGCTTTATTCGTTAAACATTTTAATATTTTGGTGCAAAAGGGACATATTTTTGTCGCTATGCCGCCGTTATATCGGATAGATTACGGCAAAAAAGTCCGATATGCCTTAGATGATGATGAAAAAAATTCTATAATGAATAATATCATCAAAAAAAATAAAAATGCCAAGATAAGCACAACTCGTTTTAAGGGATTAGGCGAGATGAACCCTCCGCAATTACGCGAGACAACTCTTGCCCCTGATACTCGCCGTTTGGTGCAAATGAGCCTTAATAATGAAAATATGACAACCGAAACCTTAGATATGTTGCTCGCCAAAAAAAGAGCCGATGATCGGAAAGTATGGTTAGAAGAATCTGGCAATTTAGCGATTGTTTGATATTTGAAATTTTATTTTGTAAAATGATTTTAAATTTAAAAAATACTTATGAAAAAACCTAAGCAAAAAAAGATACATGATGATTTTGAATTAGAAAAAAATTATGATTTTTCTTGTGGGATAAAGGGAAAATTTTATAAAAATTCTAAAATCAATGGGGTTTCTCTTTTTGCAAATGTTGGTATTGCCGAAACATTTGTTAAAAAACATGGCATTAAAATAAAAGTTGCTAATGAATTATTGCAAAACAGGGCAAATTTTTATAACTTAGATTCACATCATAAGTGCAACACTTGACCTAAAAAATATCTATGCCAGTTTTTTTGGCAAAGACCTCAAATGGGCTATTATAACATAAACATTTTCTCGGTCTTGAATTTATTAAAAA
>QNFE01000044.1 GCA_003645455.1 Gammaproteobacteria bacterium
ATAGACAATGAAGATGAAAAATCAGAGCAAATATGGTTAAATCTATCAAAAAAAAGATTCTCACAAATTAAAACAAATCAGATCAAGCCTGTTGAATGGGACACAATTAAACAAAACATTTTATCATAAATGTTGTTTCATCCAGATACAGAAAAAGACATAAAAAAATCTTATCTTTGGTATAAAAAACAGTCCTCTCATCTCGGAGATGATTTTTTAAATGAATTAGAGCAATCTTACAAACTCATCAAAGAACAACCAAATATGTGGCTAAACATCAGAGACGGATACAAAAAATTCAACCTCAACAAATTCCCTTTTTCAATTATCTATAAAATAGACAACTCAATAATCTATGTAGTTGCCATCATGCACCAAAAACGCCAACCAGATTATTGGATAAACCGCCATTAACGATAATCAAAACAAAACGACAACCTTGTTATTTAACTTTATACTGAAAATATACAATATTATTTTAAAAATCTAACTACTGCATTCTGACGTTGCTTCCAATAGTTTTTTTATTCTACCCCATTCTTTTTTAATTGTATCATTTCCTCTGCTGTGTGTGTAATGTCTGTGGTCCTCACAGAATTCTCTTGACCTGCTTTCATCTAAAACTAAAAGATACATTTTGCAAAGACTCTTCTTAATATCGTCCCCAGCTTTCTGTATATGTTCTTCAAATTGATCTGTGTGTCGTTTGATATTTTCAAAATATAGATCATTAAACATATAATCAACATAATGACAACCTATGTAAATTTTTTTATCTCCATGTGAATTTTTTGCTTTTTCAATAAACGAAACATATAATGAATTAAAAATTTTGTTCAGTTGTTCTTTGTGTTGATTGTCGTTACTAATTTTTACATTCAACTCCTTAACAACATCAAACAATTTATTTAAAAAATGAAACCCAACACTTTCACTTTCTTTAGATAAATCAATTTTGTTTAATATTGTTGTTTGGATAAAAAATGGTATATTGCTGTAGTGCGATACATTTGGGTCTGTATTTTCTAATGTGTAAAAAAGATTATCAATGTGACTAATTAATGGATTTGTATTATATTCTTGATAAACCAGCTCCAATAAATGCTGATTGTCTTCTATGAGTTCTAATATTGCAAATGCAATATTTCTGCCTATATCTAAACCTTTTTCAAAATCTTGGTTATCATTGAAAAATTTATAAATTGCACCTGATTGTCTAATAATGTATTCTTTGTAGATATATGAATTTCTATTTTTCAAGATTTTTATTATAAACTCATTTTTAAAATTATCATCAAACTCTTTGTATTCTATAATTTTTTTCAATATATCCAACCCAAGAGGCTCATTGTTTTTAGCTACACTATTTATTATTAGTTTATCTGATATTGCATATTGAAAAATATCGTTTATGTTGTTTTTTCTGGCTTGCAAAAACATTCTATCTTTTGCTATATAATTCAATATTTTATCTAGTGTTGTTTTTTTATATTTTATTTTAAATATATTGTCAATATTTTCTTTTATAATTTTATGTAAAATTGAAAGTTTTTTATACCCTCTTAACTCATGAATTAAATTTAAAAATTGTTTTTGATTTCTTTTTGTTAGTTTAGATGGGATTAGTATCTTATATAAACAATAAATATTTACAGATAGGATTATTGCATATTTGGATTCCCATAAATAGGATGACCAGTTGCAAAAATAATCTCTAACATTGTTTTCTAATATATCTTTGGTAATATCAAAAGCAGTAAAATACAAAATAAATGCTGTTAAAAAAAATATTATTTTATAAGAAACAGATGTAAGATTTAATTGCAATCTAATATTTTCTTGAGTTATACCATAAGCAGTTATCAGAAGTGCAAGATAAGTTAAAATTGTAGATATTTCCATAAATAATTATTAAAAATAAGTTTTGTGTGTCGGTTATTTTACCACACAAAATATAAATATTTCAACAAAATAAAACTATATACAGTAGAATATGATTTTTACTATTTATTTTAAGATTATTATAATGCAAACAACATACCAAAGATTCGCAAAAGAAAAAGACCAAAAAACAAAATACATTAGAACACAAAACAATAGAATTGATTACTTGGAAAGTGAACTTGATGATTATGGTTTAAGGTGTTTGTTTGAATATGCACAGATATCTATAGATGAGCATACAAAACTGGACGACTTACTTGATGATTATAATAAGGAAAATTTTAGTTCATTTAAAGAACAAACTATTGATTATTTAGAAGAAATACTTTGTCAGCTAAAAAATAAAGACAATGAGTTGATCCAAAAAGACCAGGAATTAGAGGATATGATGGCGATGTTCGCTCATAAGTTTCGTTCGCCGTTGGATGCGATAATTTATAATACCGAACATGGGGCAAATGCAGATTTATATATTCATTATAGCCGTATTATGCAGGGGTTGTTGGATATTTTTAGCATTATTAGCTCGGATGCTTCTGTTTTGTCTGTCAAGATGGAGCAGGATAATGCAGGTGAATCAAACCCTAAATTATTGTTAGTGCGAGTGTTAGATATGGTGTTGGTGCATTTGTTGACCGTTCAAAGTGCTGGTAAAATTCGCCAACTTTATTATAACTATGCTCTTGAAAATAATATTATCACAAAAGATGTCAGCCCCCGCGTGTGGCATGATGATTATTACAAAAAAGAGGAGCAATTACAACAACAATGGCAAAAAGAATGGATCGCTTTGATTGATGGCAATAATGACTTAGATAAACGGCAAAAATGGTTAAAGGCACATTTTTTTGAATTTAGCACAAATGGTTTTGATGACAAAATTAAATTTGATAAATATGGCATAACCGCATCATTATTAACCATTATCATCAATGAATTTTTAACTAATGCTTTTAAGTATTATAATTTTAATGATGATAAAAAACCGCTAATTTTAAACTGGCAAAATACCAAGGATTATCAAATTATATCTTGTTCTAACCCCAGCACCGCAACAGAGCGAGACAAAACCAAAGGCAGTTATAAGGGTTTTGTTTTTTTGAATGCTTTATCTGGCAAAATAGATGCTAAATTTGACAAGCCTATTTTACAAGATGATTTTAAAATAAAATTTGCCATAACTAATAAATTGTTAAAATAATTTTTTTTTGAGACCTTTGCATAATTCAAGTGCTGTTTAGAGAATGTGCGAGCATAGTGCATTTTTATAGCAAAAATGAGGAAAATGGCAAGTCCTTTGACGAATTTTTGCTATGAAAAGGCGCATTTTGTGTGTTTTATAAATTGTGCTTGAATTATGCAAAGGTCTCTTTTTACAACAAAAAGCATATTGCATTATCAAAATTCACAAAAAAATAAACTCGTTTTGCCGAGAAAAAACTACATCCGTCATAGCAGTGAGCTTGCGAACGTGGCAATCTCCTGCTACACCGTCATTGCGAGCGAGCCTGCGAGCGTGGCAATCTCCCAAGTCCTCGTCATTGCGAGCGAGCCTGCGAGCGTGGCAATCTCATCGTAGTATACGGATAATTTTCAAGAGATTACTTCGCTATGCTCGTGATGACGGTTTTTATTAAAAGAGATAACTGCGGCGGATTATTATTTGTTTTGCATCGCTTTCTCCGTCCGCCTCGTTATGACGGGTTTTTTAATTATTTGTTAAAATAATTTTGATTGTGTATAATATCCTTATTTATCACAACAAAAACAATGGCAGATATTCAAAAAGTTATTAAAAAACCAACAGAAACAGAAACAAAAACAAAACCTATAATTGATTTTGCACTATACCCTGTTGAGGCTTTTAAAAAAATCAAAGATCCGGTTAAATGGCAACAAGATTTAAGAGCACAGTGGCAGTATATTATTGAAAAATTATGACAGGCAAAGAGATAAAAAAAACAGGAGCATAAAAATGAAAAGTTGTAGTTTTTGTGGCAATAAAAATTTGTCAAATTCAACCACTCAATATACTTATAAACATAATGAGACCTTTGCATAAATTATACTATTTTTAAAAATAAAGGATACAATGGAACTCGTTCCCACTTCGTAAGACCGTGAAATAACTAATTTTACATTCTTGCAGAGCGAGAGCAAGCCAAAAAACCCCGTCATGGCACAGGCGGACGGATAAAAAAGAGGAACAAAAACATTAACCGCCGCGGCAATCTCATGGCAAGTTTACGGATAATAACAAGAGATAACCACGGCGGTTCATTATTTGTTTCATATTGTTTTATGAGTCCGCCTCGTTATGACGGATTATTTTTTTTGTTTGGTGAATTATACAACAAGGATTGAGCGGAGTTAGTTTGGTTTATTTTTTAAAAAGGCATTAAGTGATGGTTATTGAATACAAAAAATGATTTTAATATTGCAAAAGCAACCTATCTTAATGATTTTAAGGTGCATATTTTTTTTAATGATGGAGTGGAGAAAACAGTAGATTTGAAAAATTACATAAAATCTAAAAAACATCCATTTTTTCAATCATTAAAAAATATTGATGAATTTAAAAAATTCAAAATTCATAAAACTTTAATATGGCAAACAGGAGCGGATATTGCTCCTGAATTTTTACATGATGATTTATAAGAGGATAAAACAAATATGATTAAAATTTTATGGGTGGAGGATTTTGATGGCGGACAATTCGTCCACTCAACAACGGATATTGTTTTTGGGGATATGTTGCCTAATCCGCCACACAGAGAATCAGAATTGCAAAAAATAGCAGACAACAAACAGATAGTTTTACGGACAAATTTACAAGATGCTTTAAAATATATTGATGAAAGTAATAG
This sequence comes from Gammaproteobacteria bacterium, assembly GCA_003645455.1. Taxonomy (GTDB): domain Bacteria; phylum Pseudomonadota; class Gammaproteobacteria; order QNFE01; family QNFE01; genus QNFE01. Next base: position 4,812 of record QNFE01000044.1, read on the forward strand.
CGATTTTGATTTGGTAATTTTGGATATAGATTTGCCTGCAAAGCATCAAGAAGATGCAGAGTTTACACCTGCGGTAGCAAGATTATTAAAAGAATATCACGATAACGATAAAGCTAAACTCAAAGAGCAGGCAGGTTATCATATTTACACTAATCTTATTTTTAAATATCAATATCCTGCGGATAAAATTTATTTTTGTTCCAAACACGGCGAAGAACAAAATAGCATCAAAACATCTTTCAAAGAGGCAAAAATACCAGAGCCTAAAATTTATAGTAAAGAAAACCAACATAAAGAAAAAATTCAAGCTCTTGTTAAAAAAAATTATAACGATAAATATCTATCTCTTCGCCGTGGCATAATTATGGCTTGTGATTATTTTTTGTCTGAACTTGAAAATGAAAATAATTATACTGTGTATTTTGATGAAAAAATAATATTTGATAAGAAAGTTAAAATTGAAGTAAAAAAAATAAAAAATAATTTTATCCATTTTAATTATTTTGTTAAAAAAGGTGAGGAGCCACTTGATGAAACAACCGTTGCCGATTATCTTAAAACCATAAAAAAACAATTTCCTGTGGTTGAAGCACAAAACAAACAAGGTGATTTTAAACTACTACTAAGAGCAATTTCTTATATATGGCATGCAGCAGAGCCAAAAAATATCAATAGAAAAAACACAATGGCTTGGAATTTTAACTCAATAATGAAGACTGTTCGCAACTGGATAGCTCACTCTGATATATTTGACCACCTAACAGAAGAGCATTTTGCATATTTTGTTATTTGTGCTATGAGAGCAATATTTGAAATGCCAGCAGAAACTCAAAAATATGAAAAAGTGCTGATGAGTGTTTTTCAAACAGATGATAAGGTTCAATTTAACCAAGAAAATGTTCGTCATCAGATGGAGAAAAAACATCAAAAATTGTTTGCAAAAGGTTATAACAAAGCATACTCTATTCAAAACTATTTAAACAAACTTGAAAATATCCAAAAATATGATAAAGAATACAGCAAGAACTTTAAGTTTACCAAAGAACTTCTGAACTCTTTTTGGTTTTTTGTTAATCAAGGTGGGTTAGAATACAAAAAAACCATGATATTTGATTTTGACATGCAATATCCCAAAGACAAACCGCAACAGGGGATTTTTTTGGATGATTTTATCTGTGCTATTTACCCTCATAGTTTTAAATAAAAGAAATAATTATGTTAAAAGTAAAAAAAGTCCAGCCAAATAGAAATTTAACTTTAAATGTTGAATTGTCTGATGGGAGAGTGGGTGCATTTGATATGAAGCCGTTTGTCAATAAAGGGGTTTTTGTTGTTTTACATGATTATGATAATTTTAAAAAGGTTCGTCCTTTTTTGTCTGGTGTTGTGTGGGATAATGGAGCAGATTTGAGTGCTGATACTATATCCTGTGGATTGTTGTCACCTAATTTTAAGCATTCCCAAGATAGAGTAACTAAATTTTAAACAAATGGCCGAACAAAACAAAGAATCCGTCATAACGAGGCGGACGGATAAAGCGATGCAAGACAAATAATAAACCGCCGTGGTTATCTCATCAGGTGTAACGAGATTTGTGACAAAACAAGACTCAAAGCAAAGAGAACGGATAATAACATGAGATTGCCACGGCGGTTTATTGTCCTATGTTTCTCTTTTTTATCCGTCCGCCTCGCAATGACGGAGGGTTTTTTGAGTTTGTTCTATCTCTTATTTATCCGTTTAGTTTTAAATAATTGTTGTTTTTGTTTTTATTTTGTTTTAAATAAAATAAATATGTTATAATCCGCAACTTTATTTTTAGTTATTTTTGAGATTAAATTATTATGAGAAAGCAGGTAGGTTTTACTTTGATTGAGGTTATGGTGGTGGTGGCAATTTTGGCAATTTTGGCTTCTGTATTGGTGCCGAGAATTATGGATGAGCCTGATAAAGCACGTGTTGTTAAAGCCAAACAAGATATTCGTGTTTTGGAGTCCGCTCTGGATTTATATAAACTTGATAATTTTAACTATCCTGCTGATTTGAAAGCCTTGGTGGAGGCACCTGCTGATTCTAAAAATTGGCAAAAAGGCGGTTATATTAAAAATTTACCCAAAGATCCTTGGGGCACAGAGTATCAATATACGAACCCTGGTTCAAAATCTGAAATTGATATTTTTTCACTGGGTTCTGATAAAACCACAGGTGGTGATGGTTATGCCAAAGACATAGGGAACTGGCCATTAGAATAAAAATAGTTAATAGCAATAAAACAAATAATGCAACTATCTATTGATAACAAATTGCAGGATGAATTAGATGATCTGATGACAAGGGTTGATAGTATTATTTATCAAAACTTAAAATCTGATGTTGTGCTTATCAATAATCTATCTACTTATATCATCAAAAATGGTGGCAAAAGACTGCGTCCGCGATTGGTTTTACTAAGTGCATTGTTGTGTGATTATCAAGGCGACAAACACTACCTTATAGCAGCCATTATTGAATTTATCCACACTGCCACTTTATTGCACGATGATGTCGTTGATGAATCTTCGTTGAGAAGAGGTGCTGGGACTGCGAACCAAATCTGGGGTAATTCTGCTGCGATTTTAGTAGGTGATTTTTTATATTCTCGCTCGTTCCAGATGATGGTGAAAACTGATTCAATGGCAGTTATGCAGATTTTATCCCATACGACAAATATCATCGCCGAAGGCGAGGTTATGCAACTACTGAATATCAACAATTGTGATATTACAGTCGCCCAATATCTTGCCACCATTAAAGCAAAAACCTCTAAATTGTTTGAGTCTGCCACAGAACTTGGGGCATCTCTTGCAAATATCCCACAAAAACAACAACAAAACTTAGGCAAATTTGGTAACCATCTTGGCACGGCTTTTCAACTTGTTGATGATATTTTGGACTATGATATTGATAACAAAAAAATTGGCAAAAATATCGGCGATGATCTATCCGAAGGCAAACCTACCTTGCCTTTGATTTATGCTTTGCAAGATTGCAAAAAATCATCACAAGATTTAATCAAAAAAGCCATCAAAGAAGCTGATATAAAATATCTTGATGATATTTTGCAGATTTTAAAAGATAATAATTCTTTACAAAAATGTCAAAAACTTGCAAAAGAACAGATAACTCTTGCTATCTCGTGTTTAGATGGTTTTTCAAATGATAATCAATATAAACAAAGTTTGATAAACATAGCCTCTCTTTCAGTTTCTCGCACTTTTTAAGAGCAATTAAAGTAATGATAAATAAACCGATTGCGACAGTTGAAAAGTGGAACAAAAAATATGAAGGCTTAAAAATAGGCACAACTGCACCGACTGATTTTTTGCAACAGCATAGTTATTTATTAAACTCTTTATCTTATCAAAAAGCCTGTGATTTTGCCTGTGGTGCGGGGGCTAATAGTATTTTTTTGGCGAAGATGGGTTTTGCTGTTGATAGTTTTGATATATCAGATATAGCTATCAATAAGTTGGATAAGTATAGCAAAAAAAATAAGTTATCAATCAGAGCTAAGGTTGCGGATTTATCACAGATGAATTTTGTTAGAAATAAATATAATGTAATGAATATAACTTTTTTTATGCAAAGAGATTTGATGCCAAAAATAAAAGATAGCCTCAAAAAAGATGGCTTGATTTTTTATAAAACAGTTGTTCGTAATCAATGGACTCCGCCAAGATTTGACAAACACCCTGATTTTGTTTTGCAACCGAATGAATTATTAAGTATGTTTGCAGACTGGCATATAATCAATTATAATGAGAATGAAACGAATAGTAATGCCTCTTTAATTGCTCGCAAAAAATGAGATATAAATTTTCATATCAATTTTTATATCCAAAATATTGGCTTGTTTGGATAGGAATATTATTGTTATTTTTATATTTTTTATTGCCCTCTTGTATTAAAAACCCTTTCATAAAATATATAGCAAAAACAAAGTATAAAAAAAAATCAAAAAGATACCATATAATTAAAAAAAATATTCAAACCTGTTTTGCTGATAAAGATAAAGACGAACAAGAGCGGATGATACAGCAAAATTTTGAATATGCGGTGCAAACATATTCAGATTTGCCGCTGTTATGGTGGGGTAGAAAATCAACAATAAAAAATAAAATAAAAATAATTGCTTTGGGTAAATTAAAAAAACTACATAGTGAAAATAAAAAAATTATCTTGCTTACTTGTCATAGTCTGCCAGTTGAATATGGTCCAATTGCCATAAATACAGAGTTACCAATAATCACAATGGTTAATGATTTTCGTAATCCTTTGGTGAATTGGTTAGTGAATAAAGGACGAGGCAGATTTAATTTATCCCTTATAAGTCGTGCCGATGGGATAAAACCTATTTTAAAAAGCATTAAAAAAAATAATATTTTTGTGTATGCTCCGGATGAAGATACCGGCAAAACAAAATCTGTTTTTGCTCCATTTTTCGGCACAGAAAAAGCCACCTTGTCTGCTTTGAAGTCACTGCTTAAAATAACTGATGCTGTCGTTTATCCTTTGTGGACATATTATGACAAAAAAAATAAAAATTATAAAGCGGTTATAGGCGAGCAAATATTATTTTCTCAAAATATGAATGAGGTAGAATTTGCAACTCAAATGAACAAAGAGATTGAAAAGTTAATTAATATCTCACCTGCCCAATATATGTGGGGGATGAGGATTTTTAAAAAACGTCCCATGAATAAGTTTGATAAAAACGGCAATAAAATAAAATTTTATAAATATGATAAATAATGAATATTAACCAGGCAGTTAAATATATGTCTTCAACTTTCCATAAGAACCAACAAGGGGACATGTCCCCTTGTCAAAATAGAGAAGTTTGCTGTTGTCAGTTTAAAAATAAAAATCTGGCAATATTTGATTTAGATAATACTCTTTTAAAAGGCGATAGTGATTATTATTGGGGAGAGTTTTTGGTTAAAAAAGGTTTGGTTGATAAAAAAATATATAGCGAAGCAAATCAAAAATTTTATACCGATTATAAAAATGGCTGTTTAGATATTAAAGAATTTAGCGAATTTGTGTTTGCAGTTTTAAAAAAATATCCTCTTGATTTGATGACAACAATTAGAGATGAATATGTAAAAAATATTATTCAACCTATGATAACCAAAAGATCATATGATTTGGTAAAAAAGCACCGAGATATGGGAGATTTTTTAATGATTATCACGGCAACTAATAGTTTTATAACAAGTAAAATAGCCCAGCTTTTTAAGATAGAAAATTTACTTGCCACCGACCCTGAATTTATCAACGGCAAATTTACCGGCAAGTTGTCAGGCACAGCTTGTTTTGGCGAGGGCAAACTTGTTCGGTTAAATCAATTTTTAAAAAATAATCCAATAAATTATGATAAAAGTTATTTTTATAGTGATTCTATCAATGATTTACCGATGTTACAGTGGGCGGATATAGCCATAGCCACCAACCCAGATGAGCGGTTAAAAACCATCGCTTTGTTGAAAAAATGGCAGATAATTAAAACCTACAATAATAATGCCGATGATGGTTAAAAAAATTTTAATTACCGGAGTATCATCTGGCATAGGATATGCTGTATGCCAAAAATTATTAAAAAAAGGCATACAGGTTATAGGGGTGTGTCGCAGAGCAACCTCAAGTTTCTCTCATAAAAATTATTATCCTTATAATATTGATTTGTCACAGCCTATAAAAATTGATGAAAAATTTAAAACCATAATTAAAACACACCGAGATATAGATTCTATTTTATCCAATGCCGGAGTGGCAATGTTTGGTAATTTAGAACAGCATTCCAGCGATCAGATAATAGAGAATATAAATATAAACTTGCTCTCGCATATTTTGGTAATAAAAAATTTATTGCCGACCTTAAAACAACAAAAAACTACGACAAAAATAATAGTTATCGGATCATATGCAGGTTTGCAAGGTGGCAGGCAAGGCGGCATTTATTGTAGCGCTAAGTTCGCTTTGCAAGGCTTGGTAGAATCTTTGCAAATTGATTGTGCCTCATCAAATATCAAAATTTCTATTATAAACCCTGCCATAATAAAAGGGACAAATTTTTATGACGACACTTATTTTGAGCCTGCTGATGATATTTTAAATTCCGTTGATATGGACGATGTTATCAATAGCATAATGTTGTGTTTAGATGCAAAAAACGGTAGTGTTTTTGCTAAGATAAATATCAGTGTTTTAAAAAAATCCCTTAAATTTAAAAAATAATTTTTTTTATTGTTATAATACTGCGATGATTGATGAGAATGGCTATAGAGAGAATGTAGGAATTATTATCTGTAATAATGATGGTAAGCTTTTTTGGGCAAAAAATTGTGGCAAAAAAAGGGGATGGCAATTTCCTCAAGGTGGCATCATGAAAAATGAGACTTTAATGGAGGCTATGTATCGCGAACTATACGAAGAAACGGGTCTCACACACAAAAATGTCGAAATAGTAACTCACACTAAAGACTGGTTTTATTATCAGTTGCCAAAAAATTTTATCCGTCAAGAAGAAAAACAACTTTGTATCGGACAAAAGCAAAAATGGTTTTTATTAAAATTAACCGAGCATGAGTCATGTATAAAGTTAGAATGTGAAGATTATAAACCAGAATTTGATAATTACTGCTGGGTAGATTATTGGCATCCTGTTGAAGAGGTTATTTTTTTTAAAAAAGATGTTTACCGTGCAGTTTTAGGAGAATTAGAAAGATCGTATCGTTTAATATCGAAGTTTTAAAATTCTATTTATGTATAACAAGAAAAAATTAACAGGTTTTACCCTAATTGAAATCGCCATAGTTTTGGTTATTATTTCTCTTTTAATTGGAGGCATTCTAAAAGGGCAAGAGTTAATTACAAACTCTAAAATAAAATCAATAATCAATGATGCAAAATCAATCAGCACGGCAATCTACACTTATCAGGATCGTTTCAAGGCAATGCCAGGAGATGACGACATAGCCCAAACTCACCTGAATGATGCCACTGCTATCAATGGCAACGGTGATGGTCTTTTGTCGGCAACAGAGCAACAAAATTTATTCGCTCATTTGCGAGTCACAGGGCTTATCAATGGCAGTGGGAACTCATACCCTAAACACAGTTTTGGTGGCAATATAATAGTATACAGCAGTCGTGGCAACTTTAATGGTTTAACTGTATGTTTTGAAAACTTAGATGGCAAATATGCATCTCTCGTTGATAGCAGCACAGATGATGGCATTTCAAACAATGGCTCCGTGCAAGATGCTAATAAAAAAAATTCATATCAGATCGGAGTCAACTATGAGTTGTGTTGGCAAGGATAATAATCGTTAAAAGTGATTGATTATTAACTAAAAAATGGCATATTAGATGGGTTTTTACCTTTAAATTTTTTCATCATTCTGCTCATTTGCAGGTGTTGCTTTAAAAGACGATTAACATCCTGCACCTGATTGCCAGAGCCATTAGCGATCCTTATTTTTCTTGATGCCTTGATAAGGGCAGGGTATTTTTTTTCTTTGGGCGTCATAGAATTTATAATAGCTATGGTTTTAGAATTTTGTGATGTTATGGCTTGGCTTTTTACACCAGATGGTAATTTCATACCAGCAGGTAATTTGCTTATAAGGCTCTCTAACCCACCCATTTTTTCCATTTGAATCATTTGTTGCTGTAAGTCGTTTAAATTAAAACTCTTACCTTTTTTGAATTTATTAGCCTGTTTTAAGATTTGTTTTTGATCTACATTTTGGCTTATGTTCTCAACTAATGATACTATATCACCTTTGCCTAAGATACGGCTTGCCATTCCCACCGGATTAAAGTTTTCAAATCCTGATATGTCCTCGCTCGTGCCGATAAATTTGATAGGAATTCCTGTTACAGACTTTACCGATAAAGCAACTCCACCTCTGGCATCACCGTCTGTTTTGGTTAAGATTATACCAGTTAATGGCAACTCATTATTAAAAGATTTTGCCACAAATACAGCATCTTGTCCGCTCATGCTATCAACGACAAAAAGAGTTTCAATGGGATCGGACACTCTGTGAATATCTTTTATTTCAGACATCATTTGTTGGTCTATGTGGACTCTGCCTGCGGTATCAATAATCAAAACATCACAGTAATTTTTTTTTGCCTCTTCTATGGCAAGGTGGACGATTTTGGTAGGTTTGTGTTTGGGGTTTGTCTGGTAAAATAAAGCTCCTATTTTGTCGTTTAAAACTTTTAATTGCTCAATAGCAGCAGGGCGGGATACATCACAACTAACTAACATTATTTTTTTCTTTTCTTTTTCTTTTAAAAATTTAGCGAGTTTGGCGACGGTAGTTGTTTTGCCTGCACCCTGTAATCCTGCTACCATGATTATTGCAGGTGGTTGGGTATTTAGATTGATATGTTGGGCATTAGATCCTAATAACTCAACCAATCTATCATTAACTATTTTGGTAAAAATTTGTCCGGGATTTAACCCTGATAGAACATTTGTGCCGATTGAATCTTTTTTTACTTTGTTGATAAAATCTTTGACAACACTTAGTGCTACATCCGCATCTAAAAGAGCAATTCTAATCTCTCTTATGGTGTCAGAAATATTTTTTTCACTAATTTTACCTGTGCCTGTAATTTTTTGCAGTGCTGTGGTAAATTTATCTCCGATGTTATCTAACATTTTTTATTTTGTGCCTATTTTAGTGAGCCTATTGTATTGAAAGGTAAGCTCTAAGGAGTTTTATTCTATTTTTTGTTAACAGTTTGTTTGGAGTTATATTTAAAGATAGTTCTGTTTTTTTGAATAAAAGTAATGGGGTTAACTTTTTTACCATTTTGAACAACCTCAAAATGAACATGAGGACCTGTTGAGCGACCTGTTTGACCTATTTTTGCAATTACCGTTCCTGCTTTTACCTTATCGCCTACCTTAACCATAGCACGACTATTGTGGGCGTAACGAGTAAATATTCCGTCACCATGTTTTATTTCTACCATTTTACCATAGCCTTTTTTAGAGACCACTTTGCTTATAATTCCTGAGGCAACAGATATGACATCGGATCCGTATTTAGCGGCAATATCAACTCCTGCATGCATTTTTATTCTTTTAGTAAAAGGGTCACGACGATGACCAAAACGAGAAGATATATATCCTTTTTTAACAGGCATTCCAGCTGGCATAATTTCATGAGCTCGTATTTTTTGTAAAACAATGTTTTCAATTACCTGCATTTGAATTTCTTTATCTGTGAGGTTGTGGCTCAAATCATCTAAGTATGACAAGTAGTCAAAATTACTTAAAAATTCTAAGTCATTTTCTTGTTCTTTTAAGGTATCTATGGGACCACCTGTGCCAGCAGGAGTTGTAAAGTTAAATTCATTTTTATCTAAATCTGTGGTGTCAATGATTCTTTTTCCTATGGAATCAATATTGTTAATCTGCATTTGTATTTTGCTTAATCTGTCAGCCATAGCATCAAACTTAGATCGAGCCTGATCTTTAATAAACTGCATATCTTGTTTTTGTGAGATTATTGTTTCTTGCCAGTTTTTTAATTGTTTGTTGGTGCCATCAACTAATGAAATTTTATGGGAAACAAAAAAAGTAGATGTTATAATAAGCAGCGTCCATAGACTAGCTATTCCGAATAACTTAAATAAGCCTAACTGATAGGTGCGAACTTTTGATGAGGAATGTGATAAAAAAATTATATTCATGTTGTTTGCAAAAGATACAAAAAATTGCCCATGATAATTGAAACTATATGTAAAAGTCAAGTATTTTCAATAAATAAGATTGATATTTTATGATATAACATTAAATAAAGGAGTTTAACTATATGAAAAGCATAACAAATACCATCAATGTAAACTTACTAACTAAAATAAATATATTACAAAAAATTATGCAAATATTGGAATCTAATCTTCCGTCAGAGTGCATAGCATCTGTTAAAGATAAGTTTTTTATAACCCCTATAAAGGATGATTGCTTAACTATTATAGCTGATAATGAAAATGTTGCTTTTAATTTGCGTCATTACGATAAAGAATTTAAAAGAATAATAATGAAATATCACAATATAAAAATTAAAAAAATATCAATAAAAGTTAAAAAATAAAAATAATAAATAAAATAAAATACCCTATGCTACAATTATGTCCTTTTAATTTTTTTGTATATTATGCAAAGGTCTCATTATGAATGTTGCTGATAATTTATTGCCACAAAACGATAGTTTAGTATCAAAAATGGTAAAAAATCCAGTAGCAGCTAACCTTATTATGGCATTGTGCATAATTGGTGGCTATTTTTTATTAGGAACCTTAAAACAAGAAGTGTTTCCAGCATTTGAGGTTGATGCTGTGCAGGTTGAAATTGTCTATCCCAATGCGAGTCCATCCGAGATAAACGATGGAATAATTCTATCTGTTGAAGATGCTATCTCTTCTGTTGAGGGTGTTGATGATATAAATTCTACTGCTGTAGAAGGTATGGCAATTGTCCGTGCCGATGCTTTAAAAGGCACTGATTTACAAACTCTATCATCAGACATTCAACAAGAAATTGATACCATAACTACCTTACCTGATGATGCTGAAACCCCTCGTGTCACTATTTTAAAATTTAGCAAAAGAGTGTTATCTATCGCTGTGGCAGGAGATATGGACCAATTATCTTTAAATAATTTATCAGACAAAATAGCAGATGAATTATACCAATATAAAGAAATAAATAAAATTGAATTTCAAGGAAAAATTGCACCACAAATAAATATAAATATCAGCTCTGATACATTGCAAAAATATAATTTAACTTTTGCAAAAATATCTCAAATAATAAAACAATTTTCTATAAATAAACCAGCAGGTAGTGTCAAAACTCAACAACAAGAAATTTTAATCAGAATGCAAGAGAGAAAAAATAAAGTTCATGAGTTTGCAAGAATTCCCATTGTTACCAGCACAGACGGTAGTATATTATATCTATCGGATATAGCCACAATAACAGACGGCTTCGAAGATGATGACTATATGGCAATTTATAACAACAAACCTGCAATATTATTAGATATTTACTCAGATGAAAACATCTCACCCATAACATCATCAAAAGTTGTCAAAAAATACTTAAAAGACCTTAAAAATAAACTTCCTAAAAATGTTATAGCCACAATTCGTTATGATCGCTCTAAAGTCTTAAAGCAAAGAATTGATTTGTTGTTGGAAAATGCAGGGCTAGGATTGATATTAGTTTTAATAATACTGTCGTTTTTTTTAGAAATTCGTCTAGCTTTTTGGGTGATGTTGGGAATCCCTATTGCTTTTTTAGGGTCATTTTTAATTCTACCATTTTTTGATGTCTCTATTAATATGATATCTCTTTTTGCTTATATCATATCTTTGGGAATCGTGGTTGATGATGCTATAATACTGGGAGAAAATATATATTCCCACCGAAAAATGGGCAAGGGATCAATCCGTGCTGCCATTGATGGCACCAAAGAGATGGCAAGACCCATTACATTTAGTATAATGACTAATATTGTAGCTTTTATGCCTCTGTATTTTATGAGCGGAGTCATGGGAAAAATATTTTCTATTATTCCTGTTGTGGTAGGCACCGTGTTTTTATTTTCACTGCTTGAGGCTTTATTTATTTTGCCTGCCCATCTTGGTGGACAACACCATAAAACTCGCCGTAATTTATCATTAAAAATCCACCACCAGCAACAAAAATTTTCCCAAAAACTACAAGATTTTGTTGATAAAAAATATGCCCCATTGTTGGATTTTGCCCTATCAAATAAAACTCTATCTTTGATGTTAACAATGGGAATTTTAATTTTATCCTTATCCTATGCGATAAGTGGCAGAATGGGGATGGAAATGTTCCCTAAACAGGAATCTGACTATTCAAAATTTACTCTAACTATGCCATTTGGGACTCCGTTTGAAGAAACAAAAAAAATAATATCAAGAGTTATTCAAAAAGCACAAAAATCTAATCCTCAAGATGGATATATTACTGGTATTTTTGCAGAAATTGGCAAAAAAGGATCACATAATGCAATGGTTAGGGTATATCTTGCGGACCCTGATATTCGTGAAAAAATTCAAAGCACAGGGGATTATACTAAAGTTTGGCGAAAAAAAGTAGGCAAAATTTTATCAGCAGAGACATACCTATTTGAATCCGATGCAGGTGGGCCAGGTGCCGGCAAGAGTTTGTCAGTTGAGCTAAATGATAATGATATGACAAAACTTAAAGAGGCATCTTCGTATATAGCAAAACAATTGCAAAAATATCCAGAGGTAAGTGATATTGATGATGGATTTAATTTAGGTAAATTACAATATGATTTGAAATTAACAAATAAAGCTCATGTTTTGGGCTTTAGCTCTCAAGACATAGCAAACCAGATTAGAAATTCACTATATGGTATAGAGACAATTAGACAAATGAGAGGCAACGATGAATTAAAGGTTTTGTTAAGATTGCCTGAAAATGAAAGAAGCACAGAACAAAATTTATCACAAATGAAAATTTTTAACAAAGATGGCACCGTTTTGTTTTTATCGGAATTAGCTCACATACATAAAACTCGTGCTTATACTAAGATTCAAAGACATAATGGCAGACAAGTCATAGATGTTACAGCTGCGGTATCTCCTCGCTCCACAGTGGATTTGATAGTGTCAGATTTAAAATCACATATTCTACCTAAGATGCAGGAAAAATTCCCGACTGTTATGTATAGTTTTGAAGGACAACAAGCAGATATGCGTGAGAGCATAGGAAGCTTAAAACAGACATATCCATTAGCATTATTGGTTATTTTTGGAATGTTAGCTATGGTTTTTAAAAGTTATCTACAGCCATTGATAGTCATGATGGCGATTCCATTCGGATTAGTGGGTGCCATCATAGGACATTTTATAATGGGATATAGTCTCAGCATTGTCAGCATGTTAGGATTGGTTGCTCTTACAGGAATAGTTATCAATGATTCGTTGATTTTAATTGACTATGCTAACAGCCTGAAAGATAAAATAAAAGACACAAGAGTTAGGATAATAACCGCAGGAAAACAAAGGTTTCGTCCGATATTATTGACGACTCTTACAACTTTTGCAGGACTTATGCCGATGATGTTAGAGACATCAAGGCAGGCAAAAATTCTAATTCCCATGGCAATTTCTTTGGCATTCGGCATAGTTTTTGCCACAATGATAACTTTATTTTTAGTTCCTATACTCTATCAAATTAGCGAATCTATAAGATCAAAATTCTAATTTAGGATAAACAAATATATCAAAATAGGAACATAAGCATCTGTATCATTGAAAAGCGATGAGCTCCCTTGTTGATTTTTGTGTAGGGGTAAGATATGCATTTAACTGTCGAGTTAATAACATACCATATAATGTATGTGGTACAGTTTAAGATGTCATCTTTTATAGCTTTGATTTTTTTATATTATACTATTATTATCATATAGTTATGCTGATAATTCGGACATTTGAAAATGAAGGGAATGTAAGGTTTG
>QNFE01000045.1 GCA_003645455.1 Gammaproteobacteria bacterium
ACAGGTTAACTGGATATATTGTTTCATATAATCACTCCTTAATTTTGATAGGTTAAAAAGTGATTTATTATATCCTTTTAACCTATTGGAGTGTTGCACTTATGATGGGGATCCGCCTTTTAATTGTTTTTCTATAACAAACTATTTGGGTTTATTTGCTTCTTTATAAATTAGCACTGTATGGCAACGATTTAATATAATCTTCCATAAATTGCCAATCTGGATTTCCTTGATTATCTACTGGGAGTTTTATTTTTGTTGAAGTTAATCTATTGCCTGTCCAACTTCTACCAAATGAAAATTTTGGTCTTTCTTGGTCAAGAATTGCAACAAGAAACAGAGCATTATATTTGTTAAGTTTGTTGTTGTATCCACAAGATGTTTTGCCACTCATGCCAATAAATTTATTTTCTTGATATGTTGTGTATCCAGCACTGCCAGCACCTAATTGTATAAACACAATACAATTGCCTTGAGAGATAAATTGTTCGTTATCTTCTTTTGAACACATCATCTCCAAACCATTATTATTTTTTTTAGCCCCAATATAAGGTATTTCATTGCCTTGCATCAATTCATTTGTTGTTGTGCCTTTTGTTGGTTCAATATCAGCAAACAAATCTTTAATTTTAAAACAACTCCATTTTTTATAATCTAAATTATGTGGCATCTCTTTTTTAAATCTATAGCCAACTTTACCACTAACTTGTTGATTGCTTACTATTTTAAATGCAACAAAATCTCTAACAACCTTGATAAAGTCATCGTCTATTAATTTGCTATAATCAGTCTCCATGTATGCCTCTGCAAGCCACTCATCGCAAGATGTAACTTTTTGAGCAACTGATAACCCTGCCACCGATTTTCTTTTTCTATACAAAGACAACCAGTTTGATTCAATGTCAGCCCAAACCCCTTCTGTTGAGCCTTGTTTTGTTTTTTCCACCCTGCCTAAATTTTTCTTTTTTATAAAACCATCATCTCTAAAGTAACCAAAAAAAGTATCTTGATTTGCTTTTTCATGTCGTGTGCCAAGATTAAAAATCATACAACAAGCAAGAGAATTTGAACCTGGATGAAAAATATCAATAGGCAGCGAAAATACAGCATCAAGAGTATGTTCTGCAAGCATTTTTTCTTTGAATATTTTTATCTTACTTCCTCCTATCGCACATTTTGGAGGCAACAGGACTGCTAGTTTGCCAGTTCGGACAATAGATGCCACATAGTGAACAAAATGTAAACCTTTTGATGGGTCTTGACTGGTATTTTTTGTCCAATTTTTAACATAGTTAGGGTCGCAGTGTTTTCTTTGAGCGTTATAAGGTGGATTCATTAGGATAACATTGATATTATTTTCTGCTATGTTTGCTTTCATGTCAAAACAACTACCCTGCATCACATTTGAGTTGCCATCACCGTGAATAAGCATATTAGCGGTCGCCAAGCCAAAAGCAGTTTCTTCATATTCTATGCCAAATATATTTTTTGTTTTTACTTCTTGCCTTTCTTTGTTGTTAGCACAGTCATCCATAGCCTCCGTCATTGCCCGCACCAAAAAAGCACCACTGCCACAACAAGGGTCTATGACTTTTGAATTTCTATTGATGCCGACAACTTGACACATAAAATGAACTATATGATCTGGGGTGAATGCTTGATTTTTATCTTCTTTTCCCACATATTTATTAAATGTTGTAAAAAATAAATTAAGTATATCTTGCCCCATTGTGCTTTTTTCATTGATATAAGGCAAAATTTTATTCTCAATGTCTCGCAGTATTTCTTGCAATTCTTCTTTTTTTAAGTCTCTTATGTCTTGAGACTCCAACACGTTAATTTTTAAAATATATAATTTTTGCGTTTTGTTTGAATTATTAGATTTTAATAGTTTTCCAATGGTCTCTTCTATGCCACCTAAAATTTGTTTAGCAGATAACTTTTCAAAGATCAAATTGTTTTTAAGAACCAACAAACAGGTGCCAACAAATTGACTACGAATTTTCTCGCCTATGCCATATTTATGCAAGGTTTTATTCAAGGCGTAGGTGTTTTTTAGAACTTGTTCTTTATCATTTTGGACACTGGTAAAAACCTCGGCATACTCATCAAATGTTTTAATAGAATATTGGTTTTTAATTTGGTGCGATTCATCAATAGTTAAATCACTTCCCCACCATACTTTTATACGGTCATCTTCGGTATTAGCAAGAATAGCTATGATTTTATTGCCAGTTAAAACACTTTCATAATTAACATATGCCTGAAGTTGTTGATAAGTGGATTCTGTTTTCCACTTATCAAAATTATTTTTAGTTTCCACCAAAATACTGACATTGCCTTTAACGAATCTAATATCTAAAAATTTATGTTTTTTGCCATCGCTTGAAGCAATAAGCGATGAATCAATAGTTTTGCCAATTTTTTTTAATGCCTTGTCGTAACTAAACTCATCACTTTCAAGGTTTGAGACAAAATATTCTCTACCAATTGTTTCTATTATATCAAATCTATTCATAACACATGTTCCTTATAAATTATACCATTATTTACTGACATTCTAATGCCACCACACATTCTAAATTCATTTATATTATCTTGCATAACTTGAAAAATGTGAGATTTTCCAATATGATAACAAGAATTAGTGGCATGGCTGCCGTATTTCATCCAATCTACATTTTTAAATAATTTAACTATTTTATCTTTTATAATGGGGTTATTGTTGGTGATGACAACCGCAATCCCAGATTTATACTTTACCTCTTCAAAAGTATCAACTATTGAGATATCTTTATAAAAGGTTGATGATATGTAAAAATCTGCTTTTTTTTCAAAAATCCATTTTTTGCCACATTCCCTATTTTTAGCAAGCGAGGCTGTAAAAACTTTTATGTAGTCGCCAAATGGTTCGTTATTTTTGTTTTTATACCAATTAAAATCATCTTCGTCTGTTTTATGGTTTTTGCTCCATATTTGAAAAACACATTTTATATCTACATTTTTATCATTCTTTGGAGTATAAAAAGAGTTTTCAGGTAACATCTTTGAGTCAATTAAATTAAACCCTTTGACCCTGTATTTTATTGAGCCTTTGCCACGGCTTGCAAAAAACATTGCAATATAAAACAAACATAATCAGCATTTTTTGAATGATTGATAAAATTCAAAGCCATTACTCCCCTATGTCCGAATGGTGGGTTGCCGAGGACAATATTTTTCTTATTTTTTGGCAATCCATATTTTAAATAATCTTGTTTCACTATTTCATCATTTAAAGGTTTTATATCTAACCCTGTCCGATTATTTTTGGGTAATAATTTAAAAAATGCACCATTGCCCGCACTTGGTTCAATCCAGTTAAAGTGCTCTATATTTTTTTCATATTTTGAAATAATATTTTTTGCTTGTTTGTATAAATCTTTTGCCACAACCTCTTTGGTAAAATATTAATCCAATAGATTGCCGGTGTTGGTTTTCATGGTGTTGCCATTAACATATCGGAACCCTGTGCTTTGCATATCATTGTTTTCAAATAAACTGCTTTGTTTTAATTCTGCGGTATTCATATTTTTTAATTCATCAGTAAGTTAACAAGGGGCAATGCCCCTTGTTAATAGTTTTTACTGACGAATACCTTCAATTATAAAAGATAATTCAACATTTTTAGAAGCTGGTCCTAGGTTTTTAACCATCCCAAAATCTGCCATCACAAGTGTAGTTGTGCCTGCGAAACCAATTCTATGTCCGCCCCACGGATCCTTACCACCACCTATCATTTTTACATCAATTGTGATAGGTTTGGTTACACCATGTAAAGTAAAGTCACCTTTTAATGTTGCTGTTTTGTTGTCTTTACTTGGTGCATAAGAAGTGCTGACAAATTTTGCTTGTGGGTATTTATCAACCTCTAAAAAATCCGCTCCCCGTAAATGTTTATCACGTTCGGCATGATTGCTATCGACACTTTTAGTGTTGATGACTATATTGATTTTTGCTTCATTCGGTTTTTTTTCATCATAACTAAAACTGCCGTCAAAATCATTAAAACGCCCTTGGACAAAACTATAACCTAAATGAGAGACACTAAAATTGATAAAAGCATGCATACCTTTTTTGTCAATAATATATTCATCTGCCATCAAGTTGGTTGTCATAAAAATCAAACCCATAAGTAAAAAATTAAATTTTTTCATTACTACTTCTCCTGTAATTTGTTAAGGAATCTCTGAATAACACATAAAATCGGTAAAACAGCAACCCTTACCATACTTCTTGCATATTTTTAAAAAGCATCAAAACCTAAGCTATTGCTGGTTTCTTGAAAATTCACAATCGGTGGTAAATTTACTATTCTATCAATCTCATAGGTTATTCAGAGGCTCCTTAACACTTGTTGCGAACATTCGCCTAAGCGTTATGTCGCGGTCTAAAAAATGATGCTTTAAAGCACCAACCATATGTAGTGCAAATAAAAATAACAATATATGCACTGACAATTCGTGTATCTCTGCCACAATTTCTGCTTGGTTTTCATTCAATACCAACAAAGATGGAATATTCACAGAGTTAAAAATATCTACCCCAACACCTGTGGCAGTGGAGATTAAATACCCACTACAACAAGCGACAAAGATAAAAATGTAAAATGAGATATGGATTATTTTGGCAAGTTTTAGTTCATATTTTTTGTAATTAGATAATGGGCTTGGTGTTAAATTAATTAACCGCCAAATAAGTCGCACCAACAAAAAACCAAAAACCATTATGCCAACTGATTTGTGAATTTGGGGAGCAAGATGATAATTGCTATTGTATAGGTCTAAATCTATCATATATTTGCCCAGCACAAATAAACCTATAATAAGGATTGCCATCAACCAATGCAAACTGATGCTGACGATACCATAATTTAATTGAGTATTTTTAATAATCATAATTGTAATCCTAATGATGAGTCCATTTAACTTTTGATAAATCAACACCATCTTGAAACATTTCCCACAGGGGCGACAAATTCCGTAGATGTTTGATGGCGTGATGAATCTGCTCGCTGACCGTATCTATCTCTTGCTCGGTTGTCCACCTGCCGATACTAAAACGAATCGAACTATGGGCTAATTCGTCTTCTCGTCCGATATGCCGCAAAACATATGATGGTTCAAGGCTCGCACTGGTGCAAGCAGAACCAGATGATACGGCAATATTTTTAATTGCCATAATCAGGCTTTCGCCCTCCACAAAATTAAAACTAACATTCAGGTTGCCTGCAACTCTTTGTTCTAAATCGCCATTTAAATATATTTCTTCTATATCCTGCAAAGAGTTCCATAACTTATCTCTTAATTTTTTTATTTTTTTATTCTCAACCATCAGATTTTCTTGGGCGATGACAAATGCCTCACCCATGCCTACTATTTGATGCACCGCCAAAGTGCCAGATCTCATTCCCCTCTCGTGTCCGCCACCGTGCATTTGTGCCTCTAACCTAATTCTGGGTTGGCGGGACACATATAAAGCACCGACACCTTTGGGACCATATATCTTATGAGCTGAAAAACTCATTAAATCAACTTTTAATTGTTGTAAATCAATCGGCACTTTGCCAGCACTTTGGGCCGCGTCCACATGAAAAATAATACCTTTTTTACGAGTTATCTCTCCTATTTTTTCAATATCTTGAATAACGCCTATTTCATTATTGACATGCATAATTGACACTAAAATTGTCTCATCTGTGATGGCTTGTTTTAAATCATCCAAATCTAACAAACCGTTTTCTTGCGGTGATAAATAAGTTATGTCAAAACCCTCTCGCTCTAATTGCCGACAGGTATCCAACACGGCTTTATGTTCGGTATTCATAGTAATAATATGCCGGCCTTTTTTTTGATAAAAGTGGGCTATGCCTTTGATCGCCAGATTATCAGATTCGGTTGCCCCAGAGGTGAAAACAATAGAGCGAGGGTCGGCATTTATTAAATCTGCTACTTGTTTGCGAGAACTTTCAACAGCTTCTTTGGCATCCCAACCAAATTGATGATTAGTGGAGGCAGGATTACCAAATTGCCCATCACTTTTTAAATATTGCATCATTTTGTCAGCGACAAGAGGGTCAACCGGGGTTGTGGCTGCATAGTCTAAGTATATTAGTTTTGTTTTCATGTTTTTTTAAAACACCAAAGAGTTTAAGGATTTTTGCTGCACTTTTCTTTGTTTTTCTATCTCGAATTTATTCTTCTTTATTTTTTTAACATCTTCATAATCTGCAACAAGTGATATCAGTGTTATGCCTGACAAATACCGATCAATCGTTCTGTTTAATCCTGTCCATAACTTATGCGTCAAGCAGTTAGCATCATTGTGACAATTGCCTTCTCCTTGACAATTAGTTGCCTCAATCTTTTCATCAACTGCACAAATAATTGTTAAGATATTTATTTGATCTTGGGGTACAACATAACCACCACCTGGACCTCTGATGCTTTTCACTAATTCGGCTTTTTTTAATTTAGAAAATAGTTGCTCTAAGTATGAAAGAGATATATTTTGGCGATTCACTATGTCCGACAAGGGGACACAACCATTTTTTTGATTTAAAAGGATATCTAATAAAGCTGTGACTGCATATCTGCCTT
Source organism: Gammaproteobacteria bacterium (assembly GCA_003645455.1). Classification (GTDB taxonomy): domain Bacteria; phylum Pseudomonadota; class Gammaproteobacteria; order QNFE01; family QNFE01; genus QNFE01. The sequence goes on from QNFE01000045.1 coordinate 6,639, forward strand.
TGGTAGAAAGTTTCATAAATAATTAATCTCAACAAAAAATCACTATTTTATAATACCTCAGTATTTTAGTCAAGTATTATTTTTATCTAAGTAGGACAAAAAACCATTTGAAGCATTTTCTATTAAATCTAAAACTATTTCAAAACCCTTGTCCCCTCCTGCATAATAAGGGTCTGGAACATATTCATATTTATTTTGAGTGGAGAATTTTAAGAATTTAAAAAGTTTGGCTGTTGAGTCAACCGGTTGCATGCTTGCAAGAATTTGAAAATTATCATTATCCATCGCCATAATATAGTTATATTCATAAAAATCGGATAATTGCACCTGTCTTGCTGTGATTGTTGATAAATTATAACCTCTTTTTGATGCCACTTTTGTTGAACGTTTGTCAGGTGACTCTCCGATATGATAAGAGGCGGTGCCTGCGGAATGCACTTCAATTTGTTGGTGGAGTTTTTTTTGGCGGATTGTGTGGCTTAAAACCGCCTCTGCTGTAGGTGAGCGACATATATTCCCCATACATACCATTAAAATTTTTATCATTTTTATTGTTGTTTTGAGCGGATAACTTCATCTGCCTGCTGGGGGTTCACTTTTTTTTCTTTGCCAGATGGGTTGGTGAAACTATCATTGAGCTTTTGAATAAGTTTTGCTGATTTTTCAACAATTTGTTTTAATCTATTTTTGCTCCATCTGTGCCATCCTGCTGGATTTTTAAACCAAATTGAGCGATAAAAAACACAATTTTTTATAAATGACCTCAAATAATAACCATCGTCATCTTTTATTATTGTTTTAATTATGGTTTTTTTTATTAAATGTCTGTTAAAAAAATGCAAAGCAGTCAATAAAAACATAACTAAAACAGAGCCATAAATGAAAAACTCTACATTATTAAACATTTGTAACCCAGAGACCATTAAATTAGACCCAAACATTAAATACAGCATAAAAATAATAACTACTGCAAAGGATACCCCATCTAATACTAAAACTTTTTTACGCCAAGAAGTTATATATTCTTTTATTTTGGGAATATGGACTTTTTCTATCTCAGAGCTTATTTTTTCCAAAGAGCCTACAATTCGATACGATCTTTGGGATTCAATTTGCTCCATCCGATCTAATATTTCTGCCAAATCTGCATCTTTTTTGGTTTTAAATCTTTTTGCTAAGGCTTCATCTTCAATAGGAGAGGCCGCTTTTTCGTTATAAATACTATAAAATTTACCAGCAGACAAACCCTCTTGTCCCAGTGCTCTTTGCCAAGCTGCGGTTATATCCTCTGGGTTATCTTCTCGTGCTGTGGTATCAATTTGATTTAAAATATATAAAAATTTATTAGAATCTTTTCGTAGGATTGTTTTGCTAACGAGATGCTTTAGGGTATCACGCATGGCACCTGGTTCCGGATGACGAGCATCAAAAAACACCAAAACTAAATCAGACAAATCTACAATATGTTCGGTAATTTGCAAAGTAGCAGTACGTTGAGCATCGGCATCAAACCCTGGCGAATCAATTATGATCTTGCCTTTTAATTTATCAGAGGAGCAAGGCTTTAGTTGCAAATAAGCGTCAATTCTCGTCCCCTCTCCTGGGGTTTCTTTATCAATATCAGCACTCATCTGATAAAAAGGAAACCTCGAATCAGAATCAAGTGCAATCCCTGGTAAAACCACACCATCATTATTTGAGCTATATACTAAAACCGAAAATTTATCATCAACAGCCTGGTTGCCTGTTTTTTGCAAATTTTTACCAATGTAATCGTTGATAAAGGTTGATTTGCCAGCCGAGAAAGTGCCAAGAATTGAGATAAGTGGCCACCATGGAATATTATTTGTCCAAGATTCATCCGAGGTTAATAATCCTATTTTTCGTCCAACTTCGTCTAATTGACGATAAGATTCCAAACAGCCCAAAAGAATCGGATTTTCAGATCGTAGATGTTCTGATAGGTTGCAAAACCTCTCATTGATTGCGCTTGATTGTGCCATTATTGATTATACATAGATAAAAAAAACCTATTATGCCAAAATATAAAGCCGATAACAAGTTTTATATATTATTGGGATTTTTTTAAATCATAGGCTGTTTTAATAAAACTATGAAAAATTGGATGTCCATCTTTGGGGTTAGAGGTAAATTCCGGATGAAACTGGCAAGCCATAAACCACGGATGATCTTTTATCTCTATTGATTCTATTAGTTTTTTATCGGATGATTTGCCACTAAAAATAAGTCCGTTATCGGATAGAATTTTTTCATAATTATTATTAAACTCATATCTGTGACGGTGTCTCTCGTTGATAGTGTCTTGTTGATAAATTTCTTTTATTTTTGAGCCTTCTTTTAGGTTACATTTTTGTCCACCGAGCCGCATGGTGCCACCTCTGACACTTTTTTTATCTCTTGTTTGTTGCAACCCATCTTTATCTTGCCATTGAGATATCAAACCCACCACAGGATATTTTGTAGTTATATCAAACTCGGTGCTATTGGCATTTTTTAAATTAGCAACATTGCGAGCATATTCAATTATAGCAACCTGCATTCCAAGACAAATTCCAAAATATGGAATGTGATTCTCACGAGCATATTGAGCAGTTTTAATCTTGCCCTCCACCCCACGAGTGCCAAATCCACCTGGAATTAAAATCGCATCCATATCATTAAAATCACTCATATCTGATGCCTCCAACCCCTCTGAATCAATATATCGTATGTTTACTTTTAGCTTATTACTTATTCCTGCATGCCGCAGAGCCTCATTGAGTGATTTATAACTTTCAGTAAAGTGCACATATTTGCCCACCATGGCGATAGTTATCTCATCTTTTGGATTGCGAACATTGTTAATAATTCTCTCCCATTTTTTCAAATTTGCAGGTTTATTTTTCAAAGCAAATTGTTTTATAACCTGCTCGTCCATTTTTTGTTTGTGAAACTCCAAAGGGATTGAATAAATCTCATCAACATCAGTTGCCGAATACACACCATTTAATGGCACATTTGTAAAGAGTGATATTTTTTCTCGGTGTTGTTTGGGGATTTTTTTCTCCGAACGGCATAATAACATATCAGGGAAGATGCCAATTCCACGTAATTCTTTTACCGAATGTTGGGTAGGTTTGGTTTTAATCTCGCCTGCGGATTTTATATATGGCACCAAAGTAAGATGCATGAATAAAGTATTTTGGCGTCCCATCTCCACCCCGAGCTGGCGAATCGCCTCCATAAATGGCAAAGATTCAATGTCTCCTACGGTGCCTCCGATTTCAATCATCGCAATATCGGCGTTTTGTGAGCCTATTTTTATGGCTTTTTTTATCTCGTTGGTAATGTGGGGAATAACCTGCACTGTGTTGCCCAGATACTCACCTCTTCTCTCTTTTTCAATAACATTTTTATAAATCCGTCCTGTCGTCCAGTTGCTTTGTTGTGATGTTTTGCAAGACACAAATCTTTCATAATGCCCCAGATCCAGATCAGTCTCGGCACCATCTTCTGTGACAAAAACCTCACCATGTTGATATGGACTCATGGTGCCTGGATCTACATTTATATAGGGATCTAATTTTATCATGGCAATTTTCAAGCCACGAGCTTCTAATATTGCTGCCAGCGATGCCGAGGCTATGCCCTTTCCTAGGGATGATACAACCCCACCTGTGATAAAAATATATTTTGTCATATTTTTTTGAAAAATAAAAACCCTATATTTTACAATGAGTGCTTCTAATAAATCAAGCACAAAATTAAAAAATACAAAAATCTTGTCATTATTTTTTTCAAAATGTTAAAATGTGCCTTTGTTTTTTTATAAATTTATAATAAATGAACTATCCATCAAAAAAAGGGTTATATAATCCCATCCACGAAAAAGATAATTGCGGAGTAGGTTTTGTCGCTAAAATTGACAACATAAAATCACACAGTATTGTTAAAAAAGGCTTGCAAATTTTAAATAACCTATCTCACCGAGGAGCCGCAGGAGCAGACCCTAATGCAGGTGATGGTGCAGGTATCATGTTACAATTGCCTGATGAATTTTTTATAAAAGAGGCGGAAAAATTAAATTTTAATTTACCACCTGTCGGACAATATGCTGTGGCTATGGTTTTTTTAAATAAAGATAGCCAAAAACAACAGAGATTTAAAGACAAAATTGATAAAATTATAAAGAAAGAGGGTTTGCAAATTATTCAATATCGTCCTGTTCCTGTTGATAATAATTGTCTATCAGTAAGTGTTTTAAAAACAGAGCCTGCTATTTTTCAAATTTTTATAAAATGCGAAGATGGTATGTCACAAAACACTTTTGAAAGAAAGCTGTTCGTAACACGCAAATTAATTGACAATAAAATAAACCATCCAGATGATGTTTATATTTGCTCCATGTCATCAAGAACAATTATTTACAAAGGAATGTTTCTCGCTCACCAAGTTAAAGAATATTATAAAGATTTGTCTTGTGAAGACTTTAAATCTGCTATGGCTCTTGTGCATCAGAGATTTTCAACCAATACTTTTCCTGCTTGGTTCCTTGCCCACCCATATCGTTTTGTCGCTCACAATGGCGAGATAAATACGATTCGTGGCAATATCAACTGGATGGCAGCTCGCAAACATATTATAAAATCAGATGTTTTAAAGAATGATTTGAATAAATTATGGCCTATAATTGCTAATAATCAATCCGATAGTGCAGGTTTTGATAATGCCTTGGAATTGCTTTATTTTGGCGGTTATTCTATATCGGATGCGATCATGTTACTTATCCCTGAGGCATGGCAAAAAGATAAGTTAATGAATAAGGATAAAAAGGCTTTTTATGAATATAATGCAGCTTTAATGGAGCCATGGGATGGGCCGGCAGCCGTGGCATTTTCTGATGGAACTAAAATTGGTGCTACCTTAGATAGAAACGGTCTGCGACCTGCACGTTACCTGCAAACAAATGATGGACTTGTTGTTATGGCATCCGAGATGGGAGTTTTGAATATTCCAGAAGAAAATATAATCAAAAAATGGCGATTACAACCTGGCAAAATGCTCTTGATTGATCTAGAAAAACACCAGATAATATCCGATGATGACATAAAAAAAGAAGCTTCTTTATCTCATCCTTACCAACAATGGCTAAGCGAGGGACAGGTTAAACTATCATCCTTAAAGCCAGAATCAGAACAAAACACGACAATTTATGATAAACAAGAGTTGTTGCAAAAACAAATTGCTTTTGGTTACAGTAAAGAGGATTTAAAATTTTTAATGCAACCTATGGTAGAAGATGGTGCCGAGGCAATAGGCTCAATGGGGGCGGATAACCCCTTAGCAGTTTTGTCAGACAAACCCAAAACTCTATATAATTATTTTAAACAAAAATTTGCCCAGGTGACAAACCCACCGATTGACCCTATTCGCGAAAATATAGTAATGTCGCTGATAAGTTTTGTCGGTCCCTTACCAAATATTTTAGATCCCCACCCTGACAAAACTCACCAAAGATTAGAATTAGAACAACCTATTTTAAACAAGATCCAATTTAGTTGCATTAAAAACCTCAATAACGACAAAAATAGCTCTTTTAAAATAAAAACTATTGACTGTTATTTTGCTAAGGCTATGGGGGAAAACGGATTATCAGTCGCAGTTGATTCAATTTGTGCCAAAGCAGAGGATGCCGTGCAGGATGGCTTTAATATTATTATTCTATCTGACCGCAATATGAATGAAGATAAAATCGCCATCCCTTCTTTGTTATCTTGTTCGGCGGTCCATCAACATTTAATAAAAACAGGACATAGAACCAAAACAGGCCTTATAATCGAGACAGGTGAGGCTCGCGAGATTCATCATTTTGCCACTCTATCAGGTTTTGGAGCGCAGGCTATTTTTCCATATCTTGCTCTCTCCACCACGATTGATATAGCTCATACTTATAACCTTAAAATCAGTGATGACGAAGCTCAACAAAACTATATCAAAGCTATCGGTAAGGGTTTGTATAAAGTTATGTCAAAAATGGGTATTTGCACTTATCAATCCTATTGTGGTGCCCAAATTTTTGATGCCGTAGGATTAAGCTCACAATTTATTGACGAATATTTTACGAATACAGACACTAAAATCGGTGGAATTGGTATTGATGAGCTGGCGATTGAAATTGTTCAAAAACACAACCTTGCATTTGCAAAAACCCATAAAACTCTACATAATGGCGGTGATTATGCTTATAGGTTTGATGGCGAGATTCATGCTTGGTCACCACAAATTATTACCGCTTTACAAGATTCTGTGCGAAATAGCGACTTTGAATCTTTTAAAAAATATCGTGATCTGGCTAACAACCAAGACCAAAAATTAAAAACCCTAAGAGGTTTGTTTGAAATAAAATCAGATAAAAAACCTATTGATATTAACGAGGTGGAACCTGCATCTGATATAGTCCGGCGATTTGCCACAGGAGCTATGAGTTTTGGTTCTATATCCTACGAGGCACATACAAATTTGGCGATTGCTATGAATCGCCTCAAAGCTCGCTCTAATACGGGAGAAGGTGGTGAGTTATCCGAGAGATTCTCACCTATGCCAAATGGAGACTCAATGCGATCAGCTATCAAACAGGTAGCATCTGGACGTTTTGGGGTCACCACCGAATACTTAGTAAACTCCGACATGATTCAGATTAAAATGGCACAAGGAGCAAAACCTGGCGAAGGAGGACAACTGCCAGGACACAAAGTGGACGAAACTGTTGCCAGAATTCGTCATTCTACCGCAGGAGTGGGTCTAATATCGCCACCTCCTCATCATGATATATATTCCATTGAAGATCTGGCACAACTGATTTATGACTTAAAAAATGTGCAACCAAAATCTGATATTAGTGTAAAATTAGTATCCGAGGTAGGGGTTGGCACAGTGGCAGCAGGTGTCGCCAAGGCTCATGCCGATCATATCACAATTTCAGGTTATGACGGCGGCACAGGGGCTAGCCCATTAACTTCCATAAAACATGCAGGTTCGGCATGGGAAATAGGTTTGGCTGAGACCCAACAAACTCTCGTTTTAAATAATTTACGCGGACGGATCAAACTACAAGTTGATGGCGGAATTAGAACAGGACGAGATATTATAATCGGTGCATTGCTCGGGGCTGATGAATTTGCTTTTGCAACCGCAGCTTTAATCGCCGAGGGTTGTATAATGATGAGAAAATGTCACCTTAATAATTGTCCGGTGGGAATCGCTACTCAAAAAAAGGAGCTTCGTGCTAAATTCACAGGAAAACCTGAACATATTGTCCGTTTCTTTACCTATCTTGCCGAAGATGCCAGAGCTTTAATGGCAAAATTAGGTTATAAAAAATTAGATGATTTAATCGGGCAAGCACAACTTCTACAACAAAAAAGAGCAGAAAATCATTTTAAAACCTATGGGCTTAATTTTAAAAATTTATTTTATAAAGAAAATGTGGACGAGAGCAAAACTGCAATTTATCACCAAAGTTTGCAAAACCATAAATTGGAAGAGGCAATTGATAACATTCTCATTAAAAAAGCAGAAAATGCAATCAATACACAGCAAAAAGTTGATATTGATGTTGAGCTACATAACTATAATCGTAGTTTTGGTGCTATGTTATCCGGGACAATTGCCTCAAAATATGGGCACAAGGGTTTGCCTGATAACACAATTAACATTAGAGCTTATGGCACCTGTGGTCAAAGCATGGGCGCATTTCTTTCCAAAGGCATAAGTTTAACTTTGGCAGGTGCGGGCAATGATTATGTCGGCAAGGGTTTGTGTGGTGGCAAAATAATAATCCATCCTGCGGCAAAATCAAAACTTATCTCTTATGAAAATATTATTGTAGGCAATACCGTTTTATATGGCGCTATAAGTGGTAATTGTTTTATATCAGGCATAGCAGGGGAGAGATTTGCTGTACGTAATTCAGGAGCCATCGCCGTAGTAGAGGGTATCGGCAACCACGGCTGTGAATATATGACAGGTGGAGTAGTTGTCGTTTTAGGTGAAACTGGCATAAATTTTGGTGCTGGAATGAGTGGCGGTATTGCTTATGTTTATGATAAAAAAGGTGACTTTGTTAATAAATTAAATACCGAGATGGTAGGTTTAGAGAGCTTAGATGATGATATTCCAAAAAACAAAGATGATTTAAAAAATCATTTAAAATATGACGAGTTTAGATTAAAAATTCTTATTCAGCAACACTATATAAATACCCATAGCCCAAAAGCAAAAATAATCTTAAACAACTGGCAAGAAGAGAGACGCAAATTTAAAAAAATTATGCCAATTGATTATAAAAAGGCATTATTGAGGAGCAAAAAATGAAAAATGTAAATGGTTTTTTAGATATAAAAAAAACCGATAGAACATACTTGCCAATCGCAGAGCGAGTTTTAAATTTTGATGAATTTGTCAAATCTTTACCAAAAGATGATTTACAACAACAGGCTATCCGTTGTATGGATTGTGGCACACCATATTGTCATGTCTCTTGTCCTTTACATAATTTAATCCCAGATTGGAACAGCCTAATATCCGAAAATGACTACAAAAATGCTCTGATTCAACTACATTCAACTAATAATTTTCCAGAATTTACTGGCAGAATTTGCCCTGCCCCCTGTGAGGCAGGATGCACCTTGAATATTGACAATAATCCGGTAAGTATCAAAACTATTGAATGTGCTATAATTGACTATGCTTTTGAAAAAAACTGGATTAAACCCCAAATTCCAGAAATAAAAACAGACAAAAAAATAGCTATAATAGGTTCTGGTCCTGCTGGGATGGCGGCTGCTCAACAATTGGTGCGGATGGGGCATAGTGTCGTTTTGTATGAAAAAAATAAAAAAGCAGGCGGTTTGTTACGCTATGGAATCCCAGACTTCAAGCTTGATAAAAAAATCATTGACAGAAGATTAGAGCAGATGACACAAGAGGGATTAATTCTAAAAACTGGACTCAATGTCGGAGTTGATGTTTCAATACAAGACTTACAACAAAAATGTGATGCAATTTTATTAACCGGCGGCTGTGAGATACCAAAAGACTTAAAAATTAGCGGACGAGATAGTAGTGACATTTATTTTGCCATGAATTATTTATCTCAACAAAATAAAATAAATAGTAGTGAAAATTTATTGGATGAATTTTTGATTACTGCAAAAGATAAAAATGTCATAGTCATAGGTGGTGGTGATACAGGATCAGATTGTATCGGCACAGCAGTGCGTCAAGGTGCCAAAAAAATAACTCAATTAGAGATTATGCCCAAACCTCCCATACAAGTAGATAAATTTACCAACTGGCCAAAATGGGAACACAAATTTCGCACCTCCTCATCACAAGAGGAGGGAGTAGAGAGAATATTTTCCACAACAACAGCGGAATTTATCAACGAAAATAATAAATTAACTGCCATAAAAACCTATAAAGTAGACGATAAATTTCATAAAATTGATGATAGTGATAAAACAATAGATGCGGATATTGTGTTTCTTGCGATGGGATTTGTTGCACCTATTTATGACGAATCATTACAACAACTTGATATAAAAACAGATAAGAGAGGTAACATAAAAACCGATAAAAAATACCAAACCAATATAGCCAAAATTTTTAGTGCAGGCGATATGAAAAACGGTCAATCTTTGGTTGTAACCGCTATCAATGATGGTAGGCTATCAGCCACCGCTATCAATAATTTCTTAAAAGAATCCGCCTGATGTAAAAATCTGACTTTACGAATGACGGGGGTTTTTTTAATTCTCAATTATAAGAGTGCATTCCTATCGGGGAAAGACTATGAAATAACTAAATTTTACACAATTGCCGAACAAAAAAAGAGAATCCCGTCATTGCTGTATAAGTTAGGTAATTCGTTGACAGAATCCCCATTATAATACTTCTTTTTTTTTTGCTATTTCTTTTTTTTTTACTTTTCTTGTTTTTTGTCTTCATTTTTTATATTATTTTCTTTGTTTTCTTCTTTGTTTTTCTTGTCGTTCTTTTTTTCTTTATTATTCTCTTTATCTATCAACCTATCATTAAACTGCTTTGGTGTTAAACCATTGATTCCTTGGTGTGGTCTATGTTCGTTATAATAGGATAAATAAGTCCATAACTCTTGTTCTGAATTACTTTTACTATCAAAGACATAATCTTTTAATAAATCATCTTGAGACCTTTGCATAATTCAAGTGCTGTTTAGAGAGGACAGAAAATAGTGCATTTTTATAGCAAAAATGAGGAAAATGGCAAGTCCTTTGACGAATTTTTGCTATGAAAAGGTGCATTTTGTGTGTTTTATAAATTGTGCTTGAATTATGCAAAGGTCTC
>QNFE01000046.1 GCA_003645455.1 Gammaproteobacteria bacterium
ATCCGTCACTGCGAGGCGAAGCCGTGGCAGTCTCCTTTGGTGTTCGTCTGCTTCATGGAGATCGCTTCGCTCGCAGGCTCACTCGCGATGACGGAGTTTTTTTGGCTCACTCGCAATGACGGGTTTTTTGTTCACTCGTTATGACGGGGGGGTTTTTTAACTATTAACTGCTCACTATTAACTATTAATTACCCAAAACCCATCTTTTTTGAGTGTTTTTTAAGGTTTCTTGTTTCCAAAAGGTGGCTTTGTGTTTGAGTTCTTCAATTAAAAAACGGCAAGATTTAAAAGCTTCGTCCCTGTGGGCACTGATGGTGGCAATAAGCACGATGGTATCATTAGGTTCAATATCACCGATACGATGAATCATAAGAGAATCAATAATTTTAAATTTATCTTGGCAGATTTTGGTGATATTTTCTAATTGTTTAATCGTCATTTTATCGTAGTGTTGCAAACTCATATGGGTAACATTATCTGATAGATTAAAATCACGCATTGTGCCGATAAAATTACAACAAGCACCGTATTTACCGTTTTCTTGTATTTTAGTCCATTTTGCTAATTCTTGATAGGGGTTGAATGGATTTTTTGATAATTTTATCATAAACTTAAAATTTATAGTTTTTGCTAACCGCCTGTTACGGGTGGAAAAAAAGCTATTTCATCACCATCTTTTGCTGTATCATCAAATTTAGCATAATCTCCATCTATGGCCACCAATATATTTTGTTCTAAATCATAATTATCGGTTGCCCTATTCCAAATATTTTTAATATTTTCATTTGGTTTAATATCTAATTCAACCTGTGATAGGTTTACTTTTTCAGCAAGATTTCCAAAAAATTTAACGGTGATTTTCATAATTTTTTAATTTATCATGTTTTGCAAAATAAATTTGCTGACGAGGAATGCCGCTATCAAAGTTAATATGCCACTGGTGGATAGAATTATTAAGGTTTTGCCACGCCAGCCAAAAATCACGTGTCCTAATAGTAAAATATTAAAAACTACCCAAGAAATTATTGAAAGAATTGTTTTGTGGGCTATGTGTTGCGAGAACATATCATCCATAAACAAAAAACCGGATAATAAACTAAGGGAGAGAAAAATTTGTCCTGCAAGAATCATATTTATCAATAAATGTTCCATCACAAATAAAGCCGGTAATTTTTTGATGATAATTCCTGCTTTGTGATGATGAAGAGCATAGTTTTGGATTGATAACAAAATAACCTGCATCAATGAGAGGCTAAAAATACCAAAAGCAACAATGGAGCTAAATATATGAAAACCAGATTGTAGATTCATGATAATAACCTTGTCTGCTGCTTGTGGCAAAAACATTAAAAATATCATTATAATTGCATTCACCGGCAAAATACCTATGCCAAGCACCATAACCTGATGTTTTATAGAATATAACAACATAATAAACACCACGACAAACGAGGCAAGAGATAGAGTATTTATAAAAGATAAGTTAATAGCGGAATCCATCATCATCAAAGGATATAGATAAAAAAAGTGAAAAAATAGAGCTAAAATTGAAAAAACAACAATTTGAGTTGATATATCTGCTCCCCATATTAAAAGTTTGGGTTGGTTTATTTTTATGATAAATAAATATGAGGCAACAAGATAAAAAATGATACTTAAGATGGAGAATAACATAAAATTATGATTTTTAAAAAATGCTTATATTAACACTTATTATAAAAAATTATCTAAATTCCTTCAAGCGGTTGAATAAAAGGATTATTAGGCCAAAACCCAAATCCGCTTTTATCTTTTATATTTTGTCTGGTTGTGGGCTTAAAATCACCACTAACAATAGATTCAACAATTAAATCAATATTAAATAATGGAGAGTTATCGTCTTTTGTAATGATTTTACGGTTTTTAAAGCCTTGATAGGCACATAAAACATCATCCTCCTCACCAGGACGCGTGCAACCTGCAAGAATTATTTTTTGATTATCGGTTAATTTTTTATCACTGTTCTCTAATTTCATTGATATAATTTTATCTCCATCGGCACGGCTTAAATCTATTTTTAAATCAAGTCCTGAGATGCCATAAACCCATCCGCCCCATTGTTTGAAAATATTTTTTGAAAAAACATCGGATAAGTTTTTCTCTATTTGATACTTTAACTTACCAGCTGTGGTCTCGCCTGTGGCTATTTTTTGGACTACTGGAAAAAATCTATATATATCTTCAATAGTTATATTGCCTGTTATATGAGGTGCTCCCTCCATATTTATCTCTCTATTAGAAATCGGCATATCAAAACGAAATCCCGGAGCCAAAGCTACCTGTGCTTTTGATTTTTTTCTCAAAGCATCTGCAAAGGCATTATTAAAGGTTGATTCCAAAGCATTTTTTCGGTCAAGTTGCCCTACCGTTGTGCCTATTACAGTTGTGATTGATGATTTTAAATAATAATCAAAAAAACTGGTTGGTAATTGAATCGGTTTTTTTAAATCAGTAAAAGGTTTGCGAGCAATTTTAACAATTTTTAAAAGTGCTTTATCGGGGGTTATATTTTGAGTTATATGGTGTATTTGCCAGTGGGTTTTTATAGGTTTTTTATCCGCAAAAGTAATATCCATTTGCCCCAGATAAGCATCAGAGCCTGCCTCTACTACCTGCGCTCCGCTTTTACTTTTCAAAGGTTGGTAAGTAAGCTCGTGAGTATGGGCTGAAAAAAATAAATTAACCGAATTTTGTGTTATATTATTAGCAAGATAATAATCTTTTTGAATCCCGAGCTCGCTCATCACAACGATAAAATTTGCCCCCTGTTTTTTCAAATCAGTTGAATGCTTTTCAATTAAATTTATATATGCTTTTTCACCTTGTAAAAATTCAAAACCCTCACTTAAAAGTGGGTGCATTTTTGGCACAATATCAGAGGTTATGCCGATTATACCAATTTTTATGCCGTTGATATTTTTAATAATTGTTGCAGGCAAGAATGGATCACCTTTGTTCCAAAATGGTTTGGTGTAAATTACATTTGCTGATAGATTTGGAAAGTTTGGTTTTTTAATGTCAGATATATCAAGTCGCCATTTCATAAACCAAGGCACACCGTCAGCATACCTTTCTCGTGCCACCCCAGGTCCATAGCCAAAATCCCAATTGCCCGGCACCCCAACATCAATCCCTAAGTTATTTACAGCCTCCACAATTGCATTACCGTGAGTATAAGTAGCCTCCACGCCACCGTGATAGGTGTCGCCGGTATTTAACAATAAAGAATTTTTATGAGATTTTCTAATTTTATCAATAACAGTTTTGATCCGAGCAATTCCGCCTCTTTTTTCTAATTTAACTTTGCCGTTTTCATAACGAACCAGTTCATTATGAGAGATTAAATTTGCATGTAAGTCATTCATGTGAATAAGAGTAATTGTTTTGGAATTTGCAATAGATGAAACAAAAAACAATATTAAACTGGCAACAATAAATATCTCTTTTTTGACAAGGGGGCATGCCCCCTTGTTGGTTCTTGTGCAGGGTTGGAGACATGTATTTAGCTGCCGAGTTAATAATAAAAATAAATTTGTTTTTTTGGTGGAGAGTTTGATAAAGTTTATCATAATAGAGACCTTTGTATAATTAAAGTGTGATTTAGAATAATAAGAAAATAGCACATATTTTATTAAAAAATGAGGAAAATGACAAGTCCTTTGATGAATTTTTTGATAAAATAGGTGCATTTTATTGTTGTTATAAATTCTGACAAGAATCATGCAAAGGTCTCAATAATAATTTAGTAGTAGCAAAAGATGCTATTATACACTTTTATCCAATAGAGTATTGCTGTTTTTAAAAATGCCAACAAACAAAAAACAAATTTTTTTTATAGTTTTAATTATCGCAATCGTAATTATTGCAAAATTATTTTACCAAACAGCTACAAATAATGATTTGATTTTTTTGTTATTGCCTGTAACTTTTATAATTGAAGTTTTTAGTCTCTCAAATGCTGTTTTCAGCCCTCAAAATGGTTATTTTTTTGCTAATTTAAATATTATAATTGATAAATCCTGTGCCGGTTTTAACTTTTGGATTATAACTTTTTCTGTGATGGCATTTTTATTGATTATAAAAACAAAAAATGTTAAAATGAATTTTTTTTATATCATTATGGCAGTTTTTTTGTCATATGGACTTACAATTTTTGCCAATAGCTCGCGAATTTTTACCTTGCTTTTTACTGATATTTATTTTAAACAATTTTCAAATAAAATATGGTTTCACGAAGCAGTTGGAGTTTTTGTTTATTTATTCGTTTTAATATCTGCTTATTTGTTCCTTGATTTTATTTTAAAAAAACATTATGAAAAATGCTCTTAATCCAAAGTGGTTATTTTTAACTACATTCATCCCTTTTGTTCTACTGGGATTAGCTCATTTTGATGTTTACAACACAATAAACCCTATCTTAAAACCCAAAGCTATCAATGCTTGGTTTATGTTGTTATATATTTTTGTGCCGATACTTATTACTCACTTATTATTGACAATTTATTTAATCACAACCCACAAAAAATTAAATTTTTATATTGGATTAGCAACTTTTTCAACCTATACGATTGCCTTTTATACCATAATTAGATTAGGTTATCTCGGTGACATTATGCCGGGTTATATTCCAAGATATATGGTATCTTCGGATATTTTATTTTATTTGTATGCTGTTATGGTGCCAACTTTGTTTTATGCAATTGTTGTTATGGTGGTCTCAAAAACAGATTTGACAAAAAATTTGAAATTTTGGAAAAACTTTGGCATAACTCTTGCGGTGCCGATTGTAGCTTATGTATTTTACCAAATTATCCTGCCATTATTTAAGAACTATCACTTATTAAGATCAACTGATTTTTATCAACACTCTATCACAGTCATCTCCATTATTCTTGCATTATTATTTTTCTTTTTTTTAATAAGAAGTTTGTTGTTATTGTCAAACAAAATGGCAAATAAATATAAAATATTTAAAATAATTTTAATGACTTTGTTTGTATTGATTTTTCCTTTGTTAGGGCTTTATATCAATAACGATAGTCAAAATTTAAACTCACTTGGTATAATAGCAGTTGCTGATTTTTCAAACCATTGGTTTTATATTCTGGCAGCTTTTAACGGAGTTTTGTTATTATTGCCTGCGATTAGAAACCAGCAATATAGGTTGATGATATTTTTATTAAAGTCAATAACATTCAGCTTTACTCTTTATTTTTTCGTAGTGTTTTTGCCCTTATTGCCAGTTTCAGTAATCCTTACCGCATTTATTGGGTTAGGTTTTTTAATCTTAACCCCTACTGTGTTATTTTTTATCCACACCTCATCAATGGTCTCAGATTTTAAATTTTTAAAATTCAACAAGCAGGTTTTATATGTTGTGCCGTCATTGGGTTTTTTAATAATCCCCTTAATCATTTTTAATAATTTTAGCTACCAAAGAGCAAATTTACAAATAAGTTTAGACTATGTTTACAAACCAAAATATGATAAAACTATTGACATTGATGGCAAATTACTGCAAAATACATTAATCAGCATAAAAAAACAAAAAAAGAAAAGTAGGAATTCCTTATCAGATGGGACTCCGATAATAGATCAATTTTATAAAAATATTGTGCTTGATAATTTAACCCTATCGGATAATAAAATCAACCATTTAAACCAAATATTTTTTGGCATTATAGAAAAAAAAGGAAGACAAAGAAGAGTTTGGCAGCCACCAAAAACCACCAAAATTGATAAAATAAGAACTCACACTAAATTTAATCAAGACACCAAAACCTATAAAACCTGGATTGATTTTGATATCACAAATACAGAAGAGAGACAAGCAGAGTTCAGATCAGTTTTCAAATTACCAGATGGAGTCATGATTAGCAATTATTATCTAATGATTGAGGACAAAAAAGAATATGGCATATTAGCAGAGAAAAAATCTGCCACTTGGATTTATAAAAATATAGTTGATAGCAAACGAGACCCGGGATTATTATATTATCAAAAAGATGGCAAGGTCGTTTTTAAAGTATTTCCATTTGCCAAAAAACAAACTCGTAAAACTGGCATAGAATTTACCCACAAACAAGCCTTTGAGATAAAATTTGATGAGAAAAATACTGCTTATGTTGCTGTGCCAAGCGTTATATCAGAACCAATACAGCATAAAAATATCAGTTTTATTCCAGCAAAAATTAAAAAATCTTTACCGCAGGCAAAAAGACAGATGTTTTATCATTTTATAATTGATGATTCAGATAACAAAAAAACAACAAATTATATCCTGCAAGCCCAAAAAATCATCAAAGAGAGGGGTATAGATAAAAAACAAACTAAAACTTCTTTGGTGAATTTTGCAATCTCCGATATCAAATTAGATGATTATAAAGCAACAAACAACCAAAAAAGTGGTTTTTATTTGGAGCGAGCGCTTAAACAAACTTTAATAAATTCATATAAAAAGCAAACCTATCCTTTGATAATTGTTATAAGTGATAATTTTAATCAAGCAGTTCTCTCAGATGATTTACCAAATTTTGCTGATACCTATAACTACCACCCCTATTTTTATCATATTCAAAATAATAATATAAACAAAATTTCATATGATGATATTAGACACTCTACCAAAAGCAATTTACCAAACCCAGAATTAAATGGTTTTGAATTTACAACAGATAATAAAACTTTTTATTTACCAGATAATAACAAAACATCATGGGTTTTAAATGCAAACGAAAGCAAAACCACAACAGATAACAACAAAAAAGAAAAAACAAGCTGGCAACACATTATGCAATTACAACAAAAACTTATGTCATATCATATTTTTTCAAAAAACAGCAACAAAGACTGGTTAAACATAATCAAAACAAGTTTTAAATCTGGCATTATGACTGAATTTACTTCATATATCGCTTTGGAGAATGAAGCCCAAAAAAGAACCCTTTTAAAAAAACAACAACAAGTTTTAAAAGCTGATAGCAGTTTAGATACAGGCGGAGAACCCAAGAGAATGTCCGAGCCTGCCCTATTTTGGTTATTATTTATATTTTTGCTATTTTATATTGCACGACACAAGCTCTATGCAAATCGGCAACATCCAACTTAAAAATAATCTTATCTTTGCTCCAATGGCAGGGATTAGCGACCTACCTACTCGTAAATTGATGCGTAAATTTGGAGCAGGTTTGGCGGTGTCTGAAATGGTATCATCAAATTCACTATTATATGGTAGCAAAAAAACCGCAAGACGTGCTGATTTATCCCAAGAAGATGCCCCAACCTCGGTGCAAATTATGGGAACTGTGCCACAAATGATGGCAGATGCTGTGATGTATAATATTGACAAAGGTGCAGATATTATTGATATAAATATGGGTTGCCCTGCCAAAAAAGTGTGTAATGTTATGGCAGGAGCAGCTTTAATGCGTGATGAAAAATTAGTGGAGCAAATTTTAAATGCGGTGATTAAAAAATCATCTGTGCCAATAACCTTGAAAATTCGCTTAGGATGGGATGATGATCATATAAATGCTCAACAAATTACTATGATTGCGGAGAATTGCGGAGTATCGGCGATTACAATTCACGGCAGAACGAGAGCCCAGGGATATAGTGGCGAGGCAAATTATGATGAAGTAGCAAAAATTAAACAAAAAATAAAAATCCCCATAATTGCCAACGGCGATATCAACTCTGCTCAAAAAGCACAGTATGTTTTAGAAAAAACAAAAGTTGATGCATTAATGATAGGCAGAGCCGCGATGGGAAACCCCTGGATTTTTAAAAATATTACCCATTTTTTACAACATAATGAGATTTTACCCAAACCCACAATTGCCGAAATTAGAGAGATTTTATTAGAGCATTTACAACAACTTTATCAATTTTATGGCGAATATATGGGCGTTATGATGGCTCGCAAACATATAAGTTGGTATAGCAAATCACAAAAAAATAGTGCCACCTTTCGCCAAAAAGTTAATAAAATCAAAAATGCAAACGAACAACAACAAGCCGTGGATGAATTTTTTAACAATTTTTTATTATGACATATTCAATAGGTTATATTTTATTTTTAACATTCGCTTTGTCGGTTTTGGCAGGTATTCATTTTTATTTGTGGCATAGGTTGGTTAAAAAGACCGCTTTAAATAAAAAACTTCACAAAATAACCTCCGCAATTATAATCATCTTGGCATTGCTGATGCCTATCAATATGATATTATTAAAGTTTTATCCGTTAAATGCTATCTATTCTTTTGCTTGGCTCATGTTTTTGTGGTTAGGCTTGATGTTCTTTTTGTTTTTCTGGCTGATAGTATCTGATTTTATTTATCTTATTATTTTTTTGATGCTTAAAACAATCCCTCGTAGAAAAATTAAACTAAATCCTCAAAGACGAGAGTTTATTGCCCGGGCAGTTGCTGTTAATAGTTTGGTGTTATCATCTGGCATGGGTATTTTGGGGGTTAAAAACTATTATGCCGATCCTATAATTAAAAAAATAGATATACGGCTTCATAATTTGCCGAACATTTTCAAAGGTTTTAAGATACTTCAAATCTCAGACCTTCATCTGGGGCAAATGATGGATAAAGAAAAATTATCAAAAGTTGTGGAGCAAGTCAATTTACAAAACCCAGATTTAATAGTTATTACCGGAGACTTGGTGGACGGACGAGTTGAGGTTTTATCTGATGAGATTCAACCTTTAAAAAACTTAAAAAGCCCGTATGGCACATTTTTTATCACCGGCAATCACGAGTATTATAGTGGAGTTGAAAGCTGGATAAAAGAAATCACCAAATTAAATATCAAGGTTTTGCAAAATGAGGCTGTCCGAATAAAAAAAGACAATGATTTTATATATTTATCCGGCGTCCATGATTATGGGGCAGAAAAAACAGGCTCTGATTTAATCGCTGATTATGAAAAAGCATTAGGAAAATTGGATAAAAATAAAAATATAATCTTGCTCGCCCATCAACCCTCGGCTATCAAAAAAATCACAGATTATAAGGTAGATTTAATGTTATCAGGGCATACTCACGGCGGACAAATTTGGCCGTTTAATTATTTGGTAGGTTTATTACAACCGCATATGAAAGGCTTGAAAAAATACAGGAATACTCAATTATATATCAACCAAGGCACAGGTTGTTGGGGACCGCCTTTGCGAGTTGGCACATTTAACGAGATAACAAAAATTATACTTGTATAAAAAAATGGGAGTTAAATTATTGTTTGTATTTGACACCAGTAAAATAAAAATGTATAATTGTGTTTTTTAATCATTAGAATATTTATATTATGGAAACCATTACAAAACCACAACAGGCAAATCTATATAATGATTTTTTCAAGGAAAAAAAAGAATTGGAATCAACCTTGGCAACATTAGAATTACTGAATGATAAAAAATCTTTGGATTCAATAAGAAAAGGAGTAAATGAGATAAAAAATGGAGATTCTGTAAAAATATCTTTTGATGAGATAGATAACCTATAAAATGGAAATTGAATTTTCAAATAGTTTTATTAAAAATCTTAACAAGTTGAGTCCTCAAATAAAAACCACAATCAAAAATAGAATCAAACAAATTTCAATTGATCCTAAAATTGGCATTCCCTTAAAAGCAAACCTAAAACCCTATTGGAAATTAAGATACCGAGATTATAGGATTGTATATAGTTTTAACTCGGATAAGATATTTTTTTATGCTTTGAATCACAGAAGCAAGATTTATAAAAATTTATAAAGAAATAACTTAAATCAGTTGCTTTGATTTAATAATTTTTGTTTGGCTTGATCAAATTCCTCTTGACTTATCAGCCCTTTTTTTAATAAATCGTGCCATTTTATCATCTCGTCTGCTACTGAAAAAGATGATAATTTATCATGTCCGATTATTTTTGCCGAATTAGTTTTAGCTTTTTTTGTGATTATATTTGAAAATATGCCATTTTCTGCTACCCATTTGTTATGCCTCAAAAGAGGTTTGAAAAATAACCAACTAAATAAAAAATACATTACTGTCGCTCCAATAATTGTTACAAAAAAACTTAACATATAGAGTAAAACATGATCATCTTGTTGGTTATAATAAAACCAATTACCAAAAGCTAAAATTGAAGCAATTATAGCTAACCAATACAATGTATCTATGATATTTTCTATCTTTATGATAGGTGAAAATTTTTTATCTTTTTTCATTATATAGATAGCAATTAAAATAATTGCAGGAGGAATAATACTTCCAAATGTCAAAGCCATAATCACAAAAAATGCCATAACTTTTACTCTATCACCACCATCCAAAGGAGTGTTTATATCAACAAAAGAAGTGTGGCATTGTTGGCAATTTTCATCTTTATTTTTGTTTGCTTTCAAGCATTTGGGGCAATAAATCATTTTTGCGGTATCCGATAAATAAAAAAAGCAAATTATAACACAAACAAATTTTTTGATAAGTAATTTTATAAAAATGTATAATTGCAGTTTTTTATTTTAAATTCTTATGCCAACAATTTCAATGTTTTATGGAATAATTATCCGCATGTATTGTGCTCCCAAAGAACACAATCCACCACATATTCATGTTTATTATCAAGATGATAAAGCAGTTATTGATATTAAAAAATGTGAGATAATTGAAGGGAAATTACCACAAAACAAGTTAAGAGTGGTTTTAGCATGGGTAGAATTAAGAAAAGAGGAATTATTAGCAGACTGGGAATTAGCACAAAATGGCGAAACTCCTTTTAAAATAGACCCATTAAAATAGTGAGGTAAAAATGTATTTATCTGTCACAGAAGTTCATCCAATTGAGAATTATCAATTATTATTAAAATTTGAAAACAACGAAGAAAAAATATTTGACATTCGTCCTTTTTTGGAGGTTGGCAAGTTTAAAGAATTAAAAAATGAGGATTTGTTCAAAACTGCTCGTTTGAGTTTTGATACCGTTCAATGGGCAAATAAATTAGATATTGATCCTGAAATTTTATATCAAGACAGCAAAACTATAAAACAATAATCTCTTTTATGATTTATCCAAAAAAATTTGATGTTATTGTTGCAGGCGCAGGGCATGCAGGCTGTGAGGCGGCGTATGCTTCGGCACGAATGGGGGCTGATACTTTGCTTATAACAGATAATATTGAAACCATCGGGCTTATGAGTTGTAATCCTGCCATAGGTGGGATCGGTAAGGGGCATTTGGTAAAAGAAATTGATGCGATGGGTGGGTTGATGGGCTTTGTGGCAGATGCCGCTTGTATTCATAGCCGCACTTTGAATTTAAAAAAAGGTCCTGCGGTGCAAGCAACAAGAATGCAATCTGATCGGAATATCTACAAACAAAATGTTCGCAATATTTTAGAAGCCCGACCTAATTTATATATTTTTCAACAATCTGTCGAATCTTTATTGATTGAAAAAAATCAAATTTTTGGTATTAAAACTAAAATGGGTTTAGAAATTAAATCACAAAGTGTGGTTTTAACCTCTGGTACTTTTCTCGATGGTAAAATTCATATCGGTTTGAAAAATTATGCAGGTGGGCGAGCGGGTGAAAAATCTGCCATATCTTTATCACAAAATTTAAAAACCTTAGGAATGCAAGTTTCAAGGTTAAAAACTGGCACACCGCCACGCATTGCAGGCTCATCAATTGATTTTAAAAAATTAGATATTCAACCAAGCGACAAAAATACCCCTAATTTTTCATTTTTTCAACAAAATAAAAACCCCCTGCCCCATACAGATTGTTATATCACTCGCACCAACAAAAAAACTCACGATATTATTAAATCTGGGCTTGATCGCTCGCCTTTATATAGCGGTGTTATTGATAGCGTTGGTCCGCGTTATTGCCCCTCAATTGAAGATAAAGTTAAACGTTTTGCTGATAGGGATTCTCACCAGATTTTTGTTGAACCTGAGGGCTGGAATACGGACGAGTTTTATCCTAATGGCATCTCAACGAGTTTGCCGTTTGATATTCAATATCAATATGTTCGCTCGATTGAAGGCTTTGAAAATGCTTTTATAACCAGGGCAGGTTATGCGATTGAATATGATTATTTTAATCCGCAAAATTTGGATTATTCTTTGCAAACAAAAAATATTAAAAATTTATTTTTTGCAGGTCAAATCAACGGCACGACAGGATATGAAGAGGCTGCCGCCCAAGGCTTACTCGCAGGCTTAAATGCCGCTTTATCGGTGCAAAATAAACCGCCATATCTGGCAAATCGGGCTAATTCATATATGGGAGTGATGATTGATGATTTAATAACCCTTGGCACAACCGAACCCTATCGGATGTTTACCTCTCGCAGCGAGTATCGCTTGTCGCTACGAGAGGATAATGCCGATATTCGGCTTATGCCAGAGTCTTATAAATTAGGTTTGATTGATAAAAAAATATGGCAACAATTCCAACAAAAACAAGAAAACATTAATAAATTAACTCAAAAATTAGAAATAACAAAATTAAAACCTAATATGGTCTCCTCTCTGCCACAAACAACGGCTGCGAATATAGCTCTAAAACAACCTGCGATTAAAATTGATGATATTATTCCCTTTATTGATGATTTAGGATTTATACCAAACAGAGCGGAAAAAGAACAGGTACAAACAACAATAAAATATGCAGGATATTTACAAAGACAACAGATTCAAATCAAGCAATATCAAAAACAAAGAAAAGCCAAAATTCCGCTTGACTTTGATTATGACAAAGTTTCAGGATTATCAAATGAACTCAAACAAAAGCTAAAACAACATCAACCTGCGGATATAAGTTGTGCTTTGCAAATAGCCGGCATGACACCTGCGGCAATTTCTTTATTGTTGGTTTATGTCAAGCGATATGGATAATAATATTTTAAAAGCAGGTTGCATTGAATTGGGTTTAAAACTTACAGATTTTCAATTAGCACAATTTGATACAATCCAAAACGAGTTAATAAAATGGAATAAAACTATCAATCTTACCTCTATAACCTGCAAAAAAGAAATTGTAATCAAGCATTTTTTAGATTCTTTGAGTATTCATAAATATATCAACAAACAAAAAATAGCCGATATAGGCACAGGTGCAGGTTTTCCCTCGCTCCCTTTGGCGATAATCTATCCACACCAAGATTTTTATTTAATTGAAAAAAATAATAAAAAAATAATTTATTTGCAACATATCCGGCACCTCTTAAAATTAAAAAATATTCATATTTTGCACGATAGAGCTGAAAATATAACAGGTTATAATTTTGATATAGTGCTTTGCAGGGCATATGATTCTTTGGTGGAATTTTATAAATTATCAACAGTAAAAACATATCAAAAAAGTATATTTTTAGCAATGAAAGCTACAAATTTCAAAAGAGATTATGCAAAACTTTTAAAAAAATGTAATAATACTCAAGTTTTTAACTTAATTGTCCCATTTATGGAATCACCAAGATTTTTAATCCAGTTTTCAGACCAACAAACAAATGAATAAAATAATTGCTATTAGCAACCAAAAAGGAGGAGTTGGCAAAACGACAACTGCCATAAACCTGTCTGCCTCGCTGGTAGCCGCCTCTCAAAATGTTCTTTTGGTTGACTTGGACCCACAAGGAAACGCTACTATGGGATCTGGGATTGAAAAGTATGACATAAAATATAATTGTTATGATATTTTAATGGGAGAAAAAACCGCAACCGAAGTTATGGTAAAATCTACCAGTGGTTATAATGTTTTGCCCTCGAATGAGAATCTAACCGCAGCTGAGGTAAAACTTATCAACAAAATTGCCCGCGAGCAACAACTCAAAATGGCCTTAAAAAATATTAAAAAAGACTTTGATTACATAATTATAGACTGCCCTCCCTCTCTTAACATATTAACTTTAAATGCATTAGTTGCAGCAGAGGAGGTAATTATCCCTATGCAGTGTGAATACTATGCCTTGGAGGGTTTGTCATCACTATTAGAGACAATCAAAGATGTTCGTAATTCTGTCAATCCTGATTTAGAAATTGCAGGTATTATCCGAACTATGTTTGATATTCGTAATAACTTATCAACCGAAGTATCAGACCAGCTAATCGAGCATTTTGGCAAAAAAGTTTATAACACCATTATACCTCGCAATATCTCCATCGCCGAGGCCCCAAGTTATGGCAAATCAATTTTAAAATACGAACCAACATCAAAAGGAGCGCTCGCATATATGGCACTGGCAGGTGAAATAATTAGACAGAATTCATAAATAGGTAAAATAACAATATGGCAAAAAAACAAGGCTTAGGAAAAGGATTAGATGCTTTACTCGGAGGCATTGAAAATATTCAAAAAATTCAAAAAATCCACAACGATAATGAATTGCAGTTTTTAAACATAGAGCATATTCAACCAGGCAAATATCAGCCAAGAGTGAATTTTGATAAAAAATCATTGCAGGATTTGGCAAATTCTTTAAAAAAACAAGGCATGGTTCAACCTATTGTTGTGCGATCTATTGGTAAAAAATTTGAAATAATTGCAGGTGAGAGAAGGTGGCGAGCAGCTGCCATCGCCAAGCTTGATAAGATCCCAGTAATCATTAAAAAAGTAGATGATGAGACCGCAGCTGCTGTATCTTTGGTGGAAAACATCCAAAGAGAGGATTTGAATATAATTGAAGAGGCATCAAGTTTTGAGAGATTTAACACAGAATTTAAAATGACCCATCAACAAATTGCAAATCTCGTCTCTCGTTCGCGAGCATCCATCACGAATACAATGCGTCTTTTAGAATTAAATCAAGATGTTAAGAGACATTTGATAGAAAAAAAATTAGATATGGGGCATGCCAGAGCTCTACTCGGATTAAGCAATACACAACAAAAAATATTAGCCAACAAAATTATTAAAAATAACCTCAATGTTAGGCAAGCAGAATCTTTGGCGAACTCTCAAAAAACACAAAAAAATAAACAACAGAAAAACAAAGTTTAT
Organism: Gammaproteobacteria bacterium; assembly: GCA_003645455.1. Lineage (GTDB taxonomy): Bacteria > Pseudomonadota > Gammaproteobacteria > QNFE01 > QNFE01 > QNFE01. The sequence goes on from QNFE01000046.1 coordinate 15,033, forward strand.
AAGGATTCGGATATTGAAAAATTAGAACAAAATTTATCAGAAAAAATATCAGCCAAAATAAATATCCTACATAACAAATCAGGCAAAGGGAAAATTGTTATCCATTATTATGACTTAGACGAATTAGATGGAATCATTAAGAAATTTTAAAAAATTCCATCATAACACAAGGCATGCAGTATCGTGGTTATCTCTCAAAAGAATCTCGTCATAACGAGGCGGACGAGAATAATTGATAATTAATAGCTATTAGTTTAAACAACGCTATTAATTTTTAACTATTAACTAATAACTATATAGACTGCCGTGGTTATCTCTCAAAAGAATTTCGTCATAACGAGGCGGACGAGAATAATTGATAATTAATAATTAACAGTTATTAGTTTAAAATCCGCTATTAATTTTTAACTATTAACTAATAACTATATAGACTGCCGTGGTTATCTCTCAAAAGAATTTCGTCATAACGAGGCGGACGGGTAAAAAAAGGGACACGGAACAATAAACCGCCGTGG
>QNFE01000047.1 GCA_003645455.1 Gammaproteobacteria bacterium
ATCAAAGTATACGGATAATAATAAAAGACTGCCACACTTCGCTGACGCTCGTTCGCAGTGACGGAGTTTTTTAAAGGTTTATTTTTTTGTGGTTTTTGTGGAATTTGGGCTGACACACACATCAAGCCCCTACGATTTTATAATTTTTTCTATAAAAAAGAACACATGAAAATGAACAAGAGGCGACAAGTTTTAAACTTTTATCACTAAGAGAATAATACAAGATTTAGTTTACCGTCTCCTACCTGAGTAAAAATGTTGTGAATAACTTTTTTGGCATCTAACCCATTATCTTGGATTTTTTTTAAAAATACCTCAAACTGCCTATCATTCAACATATCACTCATTAACTCTCTTTTTTGAAGAGAATATTTGGCAATTTTTTGCATGCGGATTTTTTCACTTGCAAACCCATCAATAGGAGTTCCGGTGTCCTGTGATAAATCTTGTTCTAATTCATCCAATAATGCTGTGTCATATAAATTTTTCATACTTTAATTACTGTATGAGACCTTTGCATAAATAAAGCACAATTTATAAAACACATAAAATGCACCTTTTCACAGCAAAAACTCGTCAAAGGGAATTACTATATTCCTCATTTTTGCTATAAAAATGTGTTATTTTCTGTATTCTCTAAACAGCACTTGATTTATGCAAAGGTCTCAATATAATTTTTTCAATCGTCTATCTGGAAAAATAGTTTTCAAAAATATTTCATTGTCATTTTCAACAAAAGGAACTTGACAAAGATAACCTTTTAAACGAACTATTAGTATTTTTTGATGTTCGTATTTTGGGTTGTTATGAGATAATATATCAATCAAATCGTTATTTGCTATAATTTTTTCCACCATCTCAAACGACAAACCTCTTTGTTCCTTTAAGATTTGATTTTTTTCATCGCTCCATTTAATAGTTTTTATAATAAAGCCTCATCTGCAAAACAAGTTTTGTTTTTGTAAATTCCACTATTATACTTTTTTTAAGAATACTTTTTTATTTTTTTGTGGTTTTTGTGTTATATGAATTCCCACTTTTAAAAAATGGCAACGAGTTAAAAAAGAACCTCGTCATAACGAACGAAGTGAAGCAATCTCATAGAGGCAGACGGAAATCCAAAGAGACTGCCGCACTCGCAGGCTCGTTCGCAGTGACGGAGCTTTTTAAAGGTTTATTTTTTTTATGGGTTTTGTGGAATCTTGGTGGACACACAAATCAAGCCCCTACGATTTTATAATTTTGTTATGATTTTTTTTGTGAAAATAAACACATAAAAAAGAACAAGTGGCGAGAACCCCCTTGTTCATAATTATCCCCATTTTTGAAAAGCGGGAATGAGTTAAAATATTTTATTTGGCAGAATATGTTAGAGGATATTTATCTGGGTTTTCTATCATATTCAAACTCAAATCTATATCCAAATTTTTCCAATATAGATGACCAAACCCTTGATTTTCTACCTGAGTTATATCTGCGATTGACTGATTTTTAAACCATGGAAATTTATCAAAATCTACAAAAAATTCTTTTTCATTTGTTAAAATCCACAACCCAAAGGCAGATATGTTAGTTATTTCTGCTTTCATTAAAACAAACCTTTGTTATGCTGTTTTGCCAACTATTTGTGTGCCATAATACAATATAAATACAACAAAAATGACTGCCACAGCCAGTGCAATTCCACCTAATGTTTCCATCATAATTCTCCTATTTTATGTGATAATATGTCAATTTTTTTATAAATATTGATGCAAGCAAAACTCGGACCTACCAAACACACAAGACCTATAAAAAATACCTCATTGATTTGTTGTCTCTCATAAAGAGATACCAATTTTCCCAATAACAAAAAAATTGCACCAAATAGAACAAAAAATATTTTTGTTATAAACGATATTCTGATTTTAATCTCATCAATATTTGTCATGAGCATATACTAACATATATTTTTTCAAAGATTTTATTAATTAATTTTTTTGTGATTTTTGTGTTGCATGTATTCCCACTTTTGAAAAGTGGGAACAACAAAAAATTTACCCCTTCTAAGGGGTCAAAATCTATGATTTTGGGGGTTTATTTTTTTTTATGGGTTTTGTGGAATCTTGGTGGACACACAAATCAAGCCCCTACGATTTTATAATTTTGTTGTAATTTTTTCTATGCAAACGAACATATAAAAAAGAACAAGGGGCGACAAACCCATTGTTTATAATTATCCCCACTTTTGAAAAGTGGGAACGGTTAAAAAAACTTTTTTAAAAATTCTATTTTTTGTAAACATTTTGTCTATGTCCTACTTTTACAATCTTTACTGTTAGTTTTTCTTGGTAAACTGAATATATAACTCGATAATTTCCCACTCTAATTCTGTAAGTGTAATCCGCCCCTATGTATTTTATATGGTTGTGTGGGTATGGATTTATGGATAGTTTTTCAACTTGGTTTATTATTTTTAATATGTCTTGTTTGTTTATTTTTCTTAACTCTTTTTTGGCAGACAATGCCCACTCTATTTTATATAAGCCCATCTGTTTTTAACTCAGAAATCAAATCGGTATGAGATATTGTTTCTTCATTTTCTCGCTCGGTTATACAGGCTAAATCTCTTAAATCTTCATACTCACAGGTAGGTAATACAACAAAAGGCGATGTGCCATCTGTTGTTGTCAGATACTTAGGATGCAAGGTTTTTGTTGATAACATAATATAATTTATCCAAACTATAAAATCTACTATTATACTTTTTTTAAGAATACTTTTTTATTTTTTTGTGGTTTAAAAAATTTACCGCTTTTAAGGGGTCAAAATCTATGATTTTGGGGGTTTATTTTTTTTGTGGGTTTTGTGGAATTTGGGCGGACACACAAATCAAGCCCCTACGATTTTATAATTTTGTTATAGTTTTTTCTATGAAAACGAACATATGAAAAAGAACAAGGGGCAACAAACCCCTTGTTCATAATTGTCCCCACTTTTAAGCAGGAACGAGTCAATTAACTCGTTTTGATTTACACAGGCTTGCCAACAGTTATTGTTCCATAGAGCAAAACACCTATAACAAATAAAACCGCAACAGATATAGCAAAAATTTCAATAGTCATAACTTTTTTATCTCCTCTAAACTTTTTCTTATGTATTTGAAAATTATTATAAGACCGACACCTATGGCAATCACTACAACAACACCTAACCAAAAAAATATTATTGGCTGATTTTTTATTAAAATTGAAATAGAGCCACCTGCAACAAAAACAAACAATCCAATCAACACAAAAAATAATCGTGTTAAAAAATCTACATTTTTATTGTGGTAATCAATTTGTGCCATGGGCATACTATAACATATTTTAATTCTAAAAATATTACAATTCTAAAATTTTTAATTTTTGTGTTGTATATATTCCCACTTTTGAAAAGTGGGAACAACAAAAAAGCCCATACATGACAAACAAAGCAAATCCAGTCATTGCGAGCGAGCCTGCGAGCGTGGCAATCTTATTAAAGTATACGGATAATAATAAAAGACTGCCGCACTCCCTGACCACTTTAAACAGCAAGTGGTCAGGTCGTTCGCAGTGACGGAGCTTTTTTAAAGGTTTATTTTTTTTATAAGTTTTGTTGTAATTTGGGCGGACACACAAATCCGCCCCTACGATTTTATAATTTTGTGATGATTTTTTCCATAATTCTAATAAAAAAAGACGATAAAACCCCATTATAAACTATTTTTTAAAATTTTAATTTTAATTTTATTTTTTTGTGGTTTTTTTATGCATTCCTCACTTTTAAAAAGTTGGTTTGTAGGGGCAGATCTATGTGTCTGCCTTTGGGTTTTTGCAACAAAAAAAGAATCCAGTCATTGCGAGCGAGCCTGCGAGCATGGCAATCTCATAAAGTGTGTGCCAAAACCTGCAACAAGAGAAAACAAACCTCAATAGGCAACCACGGCAATTAATTGCCTGCTTTACTCACTTACAGGCTTTACCTATTTTCATTTTATTCTGTTTCACTCTCAAAAAATTTATCAAACACTCCCTCAACTAAGCCGATTTGCACAATATCCTTAACTAATGTAGTAACAATATATGCACCAACTAACAATATCCATGACAACAACTCTGAGTAAAAAAATCTACCGTAAAAGCTAATTCCATATGCCGCATTATTAAATTCAATACCAATCCCATCTCCTATCCAAAAAATATCACCAAAATTAGTCCAATCTGGCAAATAGGTGACACCAAACATAATTTGCCAACCACCAATATAAAGCAAGCCAAGCCCAAAAAGACCGCCGACAATATAACTAAAAACCATGACAATGAAACCTATAAAATATTTCACTTTATAATTCTCCTAAAAAAATACGGTCAACAAAAGTATTTGATGCTGTGTTAATTTGCTCGTTAATAAATTTCTTTATGGTTTTTTTAAAGAATGATAGACATGCACCATCCACACGGTGGCAATAATCGGCACAAACAAATTTAATACAGGGGTTAGTGTCATCCCAGTAATCACCAACCCTCCGCCATATACGGCTGCTTTATTTTGGTTGCCAAATAACTGTGCTTTGTTTTTCTGCATATGATAACCTGCGGCACTTTCAAAAAACTCTCTCCCTAGTAAATAACTATTAAGGATAATTGATACCACAAAACCTATGCCAATTAAATACAAAGGCAATATAATTAAATTCAATAATAAGGATTTTAGGGTAAATTTTAAATCGTGAATGAAATCTGGCCAAAATTTAATATCATCTTGGTTTAAATAATTCGGATAATAATGTTTATGAACCTTATAAATAACCTTTTCTTGAAACATGCCAGCAATTAGTGGCACAAAAGCCGGCAACATAAACCAGCCGACAACCCCAAAAATTAGCCCTGCAAACCAAGTAAATGCTTGATCAAGCCAACTGTCATCCAAACTTACCAGATCGGCACTAATATAGGTGGCAAAAAATACAACGGATAATATTAGGACAACAGCCACAATTACACTTAACAATAGCAAAGATATCAATTTTGCTTTTATTATGCTTTGGAAAGTTAAGATAAAAGGATACATTTTTTACTTGTCAACCTTACTCTTTTCTTCATTTTTCCAGTCGTTGTAGGTGTAAAACAATAAAGCAAAAAAACCTCCAATAAAGACCAATGCAGTAACCCACTGCGGTATATCAAAAAAATGCTCAATTGCTTCTCTCTCCATAATCACAAGCCAGAATGGGGCAGGTGTCATCCACAAGTTGCGAATGAACTTCCTCCTATTTGATAACTTGCTATATCTAAAACAGAATCCTTTGTCTACTCTATCATCATTTTTTACAGGCTCTGACATAAATTACTCCTTTTTAGTTTAAAAATATTTTATAAATTGTCTTTAAAATTTGGTTGTTTGGCTTTTCTTATTGCTTCTTGTTTTTTCTTGTAATCTTTCATTCGTTTTATTTGTATGTTTTTCCACCTATCAACTTCATCTGATATATATCTTATTCTTGCACCTACGACGGTCTCCCACGAGACAGCAACTCTATTGCCAAATGAATCTATAAAATGCCCTTCATCTCTTCTTCTTACTCCACTATTGTGTAAATAACTATCACCTGCAAGAAAAGCCCTTATGTGTGGTTCTAATATATCATTTTTTCCATAAGCATGCCTGCCACGAATAAAACGTTGTGCCGCATCTGCAGTGCCATCATCACCATCAACATTAAGATTGCGGTAAAATAACTGTCCATATTTCTTATAGAGTATCTTCGCCAATTTCTTTATTTTTTCTTCTCCAACCAAACCGTTATAGATTGTAACAATTTCAATTTTTAGAGGATAATATACTCCTTGATGGAGCACTTGATGGTTTAATATGCTTCTCTTGTCTTGAAAAAGCATAGCATTTTTTGGCGTAAACCAAACAGACATTATAAATTTAGCATTAATAATCTGCATAGGATAGGCTACTATAACAATATCATCCATAAAATAGTTACTGGTATCAATATCTGTTTTGTTCAGATTCTCATCAAATTTAGCAAATGTATCTAATTTTTTATCTCTGAGTTTGACAAGTTCGCTAAAAAACAAATCTTCATTGTCAAACATAAAATTGCCATTTTCATTTTTTTTGTGGACATTGATAGCCCCTTTTGGCAATATACCATTTTTTAACTCCTTATCAAAATTTTTACTTTTACCTCTGCTAATTACCACTCTATCAAAAATTTTACTATGATTTAGTTTTTTTACTGCCTCATAAATATTATCATTCCATGTAAGTGGTTTAGGTGGATTGATTGTTATCTGGTCGCTTGCATTGTTTGTCTCGGCATATAATTGACCAAATGTCAATATAGCAACAATAGACATGATGATTTTATTTAACTTCATGATATTTTCTCCTGTGTGTTATTTTTTTCAATTGATACAAACCAGCCTTCTTTGCTTGCTTTACTTAATAAATCAAGTAGTATTTTTGCATTTGGGATTATTATGCCTGCATTATAATTTATTGGCTTACCATTAGAGTTTTTCCACTCAAACCTATATCCTCTTTCAGTTTTATTTGAAATATTATCTGGATATTCCACCAATTGAAAACAAAGAGATAAGTTATACTTTGTTTCATATTCAACACTTTCAATTATTTTTGCCATTATTTTACCCTCACTTTATTTGATAATTTAAAATACGAATTTGATTTAAACGATAATAAATTTGTTGCTTATCGTTTTGCATGTTTATACCACATATCTAATATCTCATGCTCCTTCCAAAAATCATTGCCAAGAATTGATTTTTTATTGTTATATACCTCTTCTAATTTCTCCAACACTGCTTTTAATGTCTTGGTAGGTTTATGAATGTATTTTGTGCCATCTTCCCATGCTACTTGTAATCCAGAATAACTTACCTCAAATGCCTCATCTTGGTTTATGGTAAATTGAAAACTGCGATTTATTGAACTCACCTCTAATGATTTTTTAGGTTTCCCAAGTTGTCTTTTTTTAATTTTTTCAATTCCATCTAACTTAGAGGAGCAATTAAACTCAACAATTGTCCTGCCTTTCTGAGACTTAAAAGATTGCCATTTTGTTGTTTTGCAGGCTTCCCATCCATCAAGCACTTGTCCGACAGTTCTTGATTTGTCAATATCCAGCACCCCATTTTTTACTAAATCTACATCATTGCCACTTATACCACAACTTGTTAGCATTAAAGTAAAAGCAGATGCAATAATTCTGGCTTTAATTACTTTGTTTTTCATTTTTATGTTTATACTCATAAAATCACCTTATTAAATTATAAAAAATCCTATCTTAAAGATAGAAACAAAGATATTTCTTGAAAAATTAAGAAACAATAGAAGTGTAAAATACTATCTATGAGAGGTTATTATATTCATTATTGATTAAATGTCAAGTTATAATACTCATATGATTAAAAATAACTCTCATAGTGAAGGTAAAAAGCAGTCAATAAGCGACAGAATAAGAATCGCTCGTAATTTATTGGGTTTGTCGCAATCGCAGTTGTCTGCTAAAATGTATTTATCTCGGACTATGTGTGGACAATGGGAGAGGGGCAAGGCTAATCCCTCAACGGCTCATCTTATACGGTTGACTGAAATTCTTGGAGTATCGTTTGAATGGTTGGCAACAGGGCGAGAGGTGGTTATGTTTGATGATAAAAATGAGGATTTGAAAAATGGCGAGCAAAATAAACAGCAGGCAGAGCAAGAGCAAATGAGGCGTCACAAGCAACAAGTGCAGATGAATCTTATTTTTGAAAATATGGATAGCAGACAACAACAATATTTGTTATCGTTTTTAGATAGCATGAGATATAAAAATGTTGCTAATAATAATTTACAGGCTTTGGCGGTTGGCAGGTAAAAAATTTAAAAAATTTATTTTTTGTTTTGTTATACTTGTTGTTTTTATTTAATTATTGTCTTATGAGTGATTTACAAAAAATTGATATTTCTGTATTGCCAAAATCCGCACAGCAAGAGTTGTCTGATTTTTTTGTCACTTTACGGCATCGTTATGGCATTAGCAAAAAACATAAAACTTATAAAAACAAGCAATATCAAGATGATGTTATTATGCAGTTGCAAAACTATATCCATAAACAGAACATCCAAGTTGATAAAAATATAAATATTCGCTCTTTGATTGATGAGACCCATAATAGAATAATTTAACATGCAAAGGACTCATGATTTATTTTGATACGGATGTTTGGATTCATAGCTTGATTTGCCAAGATGAAGGCAAACACAAACAAGCCTGTAAAATCATCAACACACATAAAGATGGATTTATTATCTCTACTCTAAACCTACAAGAGATAATTTTTGTGTTAGGAAAACTTGAAGTGGATAAAACAATAGCCAACAAAATTTTAAATTACCTATTTAAGTTAGAAGTCATTGAGCATTCTGCAAAGGATGTAAAAGATGCTTGGGATTTAGTTCAACATATGAAATTTGTAAATATAAATGATTGTTTGCATACTATAATTGCTATGAGGCATTGTGGCTCTTTAACCACATACAATAAAAAAGATTTCAAAAAAATTGCCAAACTTACAGATTTAAAAATTACGATTCTATGATTAGAAAATACTGGATTTGTATTTGAAATAAAACATAGAAATAATACTAATAATAATAATTTACAGGCTTTGGCTGTTGGTAGATGAAAAATTTCAATTTATGAAATAAGTTCAATTTTCTGATGGGTTATATTTTTTAATTTTAAAAGTTGTTTGTCGCAAGTTAAAAGTGTTGCACCCATAACATAACAAGTCGCACAAATGATTGCATCTGGCAGTTTTATTTTATGTTGTTTCCTATAAATTATTGTCTGTTCTTTTATATCATCCGAGATGGGAATTATAGTTATATTTTCAAATATAGATTTAATTTGCATTTCATCTTTTTTTGTCAAAAGCGGATATGCCAAAGTTTCAATTTCGGTAATAATAGATATACCAGTATTTGTTGTTGGTAGTGGATTTTTAATTTTACCTGCCAATGCTAATATTATTATGAGACCTTTGCATAATTCAAGTGCTGTTTAGAGAATGCAGAAAATAGTGCATTTTTATAGCAAAAATAAGGAAAATGGCAAGTCCTTTGACGAATTTTTGCTATGAAAAGGCGCATTTTGTGTGTTTTATAAATTGTGCTTGAATTATGCAAAGGTCTCATTATGTTGGTGTCAAAAATATAATCAATTTTCATTTATCCCAATCTCTATCCCATTCTGCTCTTATTTTTTTTTGCCATTCAACAGGGTCATCTATATTTTTAAAACTATCAATTTTGCCATAATAGTCATTGATGTTTTTTGTGTTTGTGGTTTTGTTTGGAGTTTTTATAATTTTATAATCACCTTTGGGAAAGGTTGATAATATTTGCAACAAACCATGATACAGGTTGTTTTTAAGTTGTAATTGAAGTGTTTGCATTTAATATATTTTACAATAAAAAAGATATTATATAATGAGTTATTATTTTTTGCAAATATTTTCAATGTTTTTTTTGCGAATTAGAGCAAGAGCAAATGAAACACCACAAGCAAAAAGTGCAGATGAATCTTATTTTTGAAAATATGGATAGCAGACAACAACAATATTTATTATCGTTTTTGGATAGTATGCAATATAGAAATGTTGCTAATAATAACTTGCAGGCTTTGGCTGTTGGTAGATGAAAAAATTTAAAAAATTTATTTTTTGTTTTGTTATACTTGTTGTTTTTTTGAGGCATTGTAAAATATGAAAACATGGACAACAGTAATAGAGAAATGTAGCGAAACTGGTTTGTATGTAGGTTATATTCCAGGTTTTGCAGGAGCTCATACACAAGCTTCCAGCCTTGACGAATTAAAAGAAAATATGGAAGAGGTTTTGAGCATGTTGTTAGAAGATGGTATTCCAAAAAAAATCAATGAATTTGTTGGCACCACATTAGTGCAAGCATAAAAACATAATGTCAAATACTCCGATTTTAAAACCTATCCAGGTTTGTAGAATATTGCAAAAATTAGGGTTTATAAAAGTTCGTCAAAAAGGTTCTCACATTCAATTCAGGCACAAAGATGGACGAGGAACAACAGTTCCTATGCACAAAGGACGAGATATTGCTTATCCGTTGCTTCGCAAAATTGCATCTGATATAAATCTTACAATGAATGAATTTTTAATAAAAATGTAATTTTATTTTGTGTTTGATGATAAAAATGAGGATTTGAAAAATGGCAAACAAGATGAGAGACAGGCAGAGCAAGAGCAAATGAAACGCCACAAACAAAAAGTGCAGATGAATCTTATTTTTGAAAATATGGATAGCAGACAACAACAATATTTATTATCGTTTTTGGATAGCATGAGATACAAAAATACTAACAATAATTTACATGCTTTGGCGGTTGGTAGATGAAAAATTTAAAAATTTATTTTTTGTTTTGATGTTATGTTTTATGGTAAATTATAATATTCTTGACAATGATATTATAAGTTTGTAAAATAACAAACTATGGAACTTAAATTTGAATGGGATGAAAATAAAAACTCTACTAATAAAACCAAACATAATATTAGTTTTGAAGAGGCAAAAACCGCATTCTATGATATTGATGCTATGCAATATTATGATCCAGAGCATTCAACACTTGAACATCGTTATATTTTATTGGGAATGAGTTCACAACTTAAAACATTGGTGGTGTGTCATTGTTTAAAGGAGCAAGACTCTTTAATTCGTATTATCTCTGCAAGAGTTGCTAACAAAAAAGAACAGCAGGCATATTGGAGTTTAAAATTATGAAAAAGAATTATGATTTTTTGAAAATGAAAGGTGTAAAGAATCCTTATGTTAAGAATTTAACAAAAGAGATAAAGTTAGATTTAGATTTGGATTCAATAAGGTATTTTCAAACTTTATCATGTGACATCGGCATAGAATACAAAACAATAATCAATTTGTATATAAAAGACTGTGTCGCAAGTAAGCGACATATAAATTTTAAAAATAAGGTTTTGTAATCTTGTAATTGACAAAACTGGCAGATATTTTGGGTGCATCTTTGGAGTGGTTAGCAACAGGGCGAGAGGTGGTAATGTTTGATGATAAAAATGAGGATTTGAAAAATGGCGAGCAAGATGAGCGACAGGCAGAGCAAGAGCAAATGAAACGTCACAAGCAAAAAGTGCAGATGAATCTTATTTTTGAAAATATGGATAGCAGACAACAACAATATTTATTGTCGTTTTTATCTGTTGTTATGCCAAACTCAAATCGTGGTGCTGTGGTTATATTGTAAGAATATTATGCTCTTTTAAGTTGCATTTATACTGATGATTTCTTTTATAGACCAGTAAAAAACTCCAAAAAAAGCAAGTATTAAAAAAACTACTATAAATGTGCTCATTTTAAACTCCTTATAATTTTAATGTTATTTTTTATGCTTCGCAAAATAAAAAGAAGACCGACAATTAAAGATAAATCAAGCAAAACTCCCAACCAAAAGTAAATATCTAAATCAAGCATTTGTTGTTTGTGAATTAAGGCAGATGTTAGTAGTGCTATCAATCCAACCATAATACTAAAAAACAATCTCAACGTGTTGAGAATTTCTTTGATTTCATCAATTTTCATAGTGTTGCAACATATAAAAAAAACAATAATAACAAAAAAAATTAAATTTTTCAATGAAAGTTGCTAATTGTATGATCAAATATGTTGTGGTTAATAAATATCAAGAAGTCAAGATATTTATTTTGTGTTTGATGATAAAAATGATGATTTGAAAAATGGCAAACAAGATGAGCGGCAGGCAGAGCAAGAGCAAATGAGACGTCACAAGCAAAAAGTGCAGATGAATCTTATTTTTGAAAATATGGATAGCAGACAACAACAATATTTATTATCGTTTTTGGATAGCATGAAATATAGAAATAATGCTAATAATAATTTACAGGCTTTGGCGGTTGGTAGATGAAAAAATTTAAAAAATTTATTTTTTTGTATGTTATAATATCAACTTTTTTATATATATTCAATAATTTATGCAAACACTGGCTGTAGAAATTCAAGATGGTTTTGTTGACAGATTTATGGCATTTGTTGAAAAAAGTCAACCTAATATTAAAGTGCAAATTGATGAAAATTTAAAAATTGATTGTGATTTTTATCAACGACAAAAACAACTAGAACAAACAAGAAATAATATTAAAAGCGGCAATGAAGTTATGAAACCGCACAAGGAAGTGTGGAGCAATATCTATCAACACCTATCAAAATAAACTGACAAGTAATGCAAATTATTTATAGTTTAACTTTTGAAAAACAGATTTTAGATGTTGTTGATTTTATCGCACTTAAGGAATACCCGAATAATTGCGATAATCATTAAAACAGCCACTTTGCACCAAATTGTGAATTTTTGTAAAGACCAGTAGAGCCTTGCTATAACTGACTTTACAAAAATTCACAATTTGGCACAAATTGACTATTTTTCTAATCACCGCAGTCATTCTGGTATTCCTTGACAAACCACAAACATCTATAACATTTGCCAAAAGTTTAGAGCAAGCAATTCTTGATATTCCAAATCAACCGTTCAAATATCGCAAGTCCATCTATTTTGACAACATAAACATTAGAGATATGATATTTAAAAAATGGACGATTGTTTATGAGGTAAAGCAAAACGAAAATATAGTTGAAGTTTTACAAATTTTTAATCAAAATAAACCTGCAATAAAATAGAATTACGATTTAAAAACACTAAACAAAACAAACAACAGGCAGAGCAAGAGCAGATGAAACGCCACAAGCAAAAAGTGCAGATGAATCTTATTTTTGAAAATATGAAGCCTGCAACAACAATATTTATTGTCGTTTTTGGATAGCATGAAATATAGAAATAATGCTAATAATAATTTACAGGCTTTGGCGGTTGGTAGATAAAAAATTTAAAAATTTATTTTTTTGTGTTATAGTGTCATCTTTTTAAGGTAATTTTTAAGATGTTAACAGCTACAATGCAAATACCAGAGCAACTATTAAAAAAAGCTAAGCAAAAATCTCACATCAAAGAAACCCAAAAAATTGTTATTCAAGCTTTGGAGGATTTTGTTAATAAACCTGATATAAGCCAGTTAAAAAAATACAAAGGTAAAATTGACTTAGACATTAATCTTGATGTATTGCGAGACCGCAAAATATGAGAGTATTGGTGGATTCATCCGTTTGGATTGATTATTTTAAAAATGATAATAAATCACATAAATTAGATTCTATGCTGGAAGATAAAAAAATTGTTATATGTGATGTTATTCTAGCGGAATTAGTCCCTTTTCTTGAAATCAAAAAACAACGGCAAGTCATAAATTTATTATATGAGATTGACAAATTGCTACTCCATATAAATTGGCAACAGATTATGAAAATGCAACTTACTGCTCTGCAAAATGGCATAAATGGTATCGGAATTTTGGATTTGATAATTGCTCAAAATGCCTTGCAAAATAATTGTTCTATATATTCATTTGACAAACATTTTAAATTTATAGGCGAGATTTTTGATTTAAAAACCATTGAAATAGTGTAGGGCTTTATTATCGTTTTTGGATAGCATGGAATATAAAAATAATGCTAATAATAATTTACAGGCTTTACGTAGTTGGTAGATAAAAAATTGTAAAATTTATTTTTTTTGTATGTTATGATATCAATTTTTAACGAGACCTTTGCATAAATCAAGTGCTGTTTAGAGAATGTGCGAGCATAGTGCATTTTTATACTTCCTCGCTACGCTTCGTGATGTTATGAAAAGGTGCATTTTGTGTGTTTTATAAATTGTGCTTAATTTATGCAAAGGTCTCGATATACATATATATTCAATAATTTATGCAAACACTGGCTGTAGAAATTCAAGATTGTTTTGTCGACAGATTTATGGCATTTGTTGAAAAAAGCCAACCCAATATTAAAGTGCAAATTGATGAAAATTTAAAAATTGATGGTGATTTTTATCAACGACAAAAACAACTTAACCAAACAAGAGGCGACATTAAAAGCGGTAAGGAAGTTATGAAACCGCACAAAGAAGTGTGGGGCAATATCTATCAACATCTATCAAAATAAACCTGCAACAAAATAGAATTACGATTTAAAAAGACACCAAACAAAACAAACAACAGGCAGAGCAAGAGCAGATGAAACACCACAAACAACAGAAACAGATGAATCTTATTTTTGCAGATATGGATAGCAGGCAACAACAATATTTATTATCGTTTTTGGATAGTATGAGATATAAGAATGTTGCTAATAATAATTTACAGGCTTTGGCGGTTGGTAGATAAGAAATTTAAAAATTTATTTCTTGTTTTGTTATAATATCATTTTTTTTAAGGTTAAAAAACAATGATCGCATCACTAATAGATATAGGTAAAAATAGGGCTATTAAAATTCCAAGCAGTGTTTTGCCTGTGATGAAAAATTTAAAAGTTGTTAATTTATCTTTGGATTTTGATAGGGTTATTATAAGACCTACCAATAAAAATCCCAGAGCAGGTTGGGATAAATTTTTTAAAGAAAATGATGGCAAATTGTTGATAGATGATGGTTTAGATATTGACAACTGGCATGCATTATAAGCAATATTCTATCATTATCGTCAATCTAAACCCTACCATAGGTTCTGAAATCACTAAGGTTCGCCCTTGTATTGTTATATCCCCTAATCAAATGAACTACAATAATTTGATAGTAGCACCGCTCACATCAACCAATAAAAATTATCCAACAAGGATAAAAATCACAGAAAAAAATTATATCGTTTTGGAGCAAATAAGAACTATATCAACATTACGAGTGACAAAAGCTACTGACATTAAAATCAACTCATCTGTGATTAACAAAATCAAAAAAATTATAAAAACTATGCTGGTTGACTGATTTTTTAAAAATTCTATTATTTGTCTGTCTGTCTGTCTGTAAATATATTATCTACTTTCATCTTGTTTGTTCCTTCTATAAAATCACACCCACTTATCAGAAAAGTGAGTAGTAGAGTAATTGATATTGTGTTTAGTTTTTCATTTTCATAAATTGTTCTTGGTTTGTGAAAAGATCTCATAAGGAGGCTCTCAATAACCCCCGGAGATAGGAAGTGGTGATTTTAGTCCCACCCATAATTTTTTTAAAAAACAATAGGTTATAAAATTAAATTACAATCACAGTCCCAAGGTTAGTGGGTTATTCAGAGCTTCCATAATAATAATTTTTGGTAAAAATTTGATTCAAATCAAACAATCTCTACCATTTTACAAAAAAACACTTGACAAAGCAAAAAAAAAAAACGATAATAGAGTCATTTAGTAAAAAATTAAAAAAACATTATAAATTTAAAAGGAATCTATAATAAAAAATAAAAACAGAAATTTTATGATAATAAGAG
>QNFE01000048.1 GCA_003645455.1 Gammaproteobacteria bacterium
ATAACGAGGCAGACGGAGAGAAAAGAGGAACACAGGGGAATTAACTGCCGTGGTTATCTCTTTGGGCGTCCGTTATCCCTCAAGAGATTAAAGTTCCTCACTTCGTTCGTGATGCCACGGCGGTTTAAATGCTTGATATTACATCATTTTTCCGTCCGCCTGTGCCATGACGGTGGTTCTTTTTGAGTTTGTTATTGCCCTGTAAAAATAGTTATTTCACAGCCTCACATAGTTGGAACAAATAAAATTATTTGCACATTTAAATATCTAATAATATTTCCTGACCAAGGTATTTAATTGCAAGTTTTGCAACATCTATACCTGCAATCAAAGCAATTGGCTTCTCTATCTCATTACTCAAGTTTTCTATAGATTCTTCAAGTTCCGTTGTTTTGTCTCCTGTTGTAATTAACATACCTGAATCTGCATCAAATTCTTCAATGCCAGTTTTAATTTGTTTTACAGCTTTTGTTTCTTCATGGCGACCACTATAAGACTTAACTTGAATGATTAAGGTTTCTTCTTTTTCAAGTCCTATTATGGGTAGCCCTGATTGGTATTTTACAATCAAATCAGCACCATGGTCAGTACCCCAACCAGAACCATTTTCCTTAACATCAAGAACATTAGGAATTTGTTTAAATATATTTGCAATAAATTTTTCTAAATTTTTTCCAGGATGATGTTTGTGAATTAGTTTTGTTATCGCATGTAAAGGCACATCAATATCCTTTTTCAAATAATGCAATCCATGTGTTTCATGTTTTTCAGGTGCTTCTTTCTCATGTATTAGGTTGTTGAGAGATTGAATAAAATCATCTTTACATTTAATGCGCCAATATCTTCCTCTAAGTTTTAATTTCCTGCTTACAATAGGCAATACATTGTAATCGTTTCTATTAAATTCAATTACAGATTTTGAATCAACTCCTATTAAATGTCTAAAATCATTGGTTTTATTATTTTTTTTTTCAAATGAATATTCTTTGATGACTTTTACTGCTGTACACTTCCCATAACTTGGAACATTTATATGTACTATCCAGTCATCTATTGATACATTTAAAAGAAAACGTGATTTTTTCCAGCATTCTCTCTCACGTTCATTCATTGCTTTCCAAGTTTTATTTTTTAGTTTTGACAGGTCGGCTCCGTCAAAACTACCCCATCCAAAACGAGAATAACCTTTTATAATGGATTGACTGATAAAAGAAATTGTAGATTTTTTTTTGTTGGTTTGTTAAAAGCCCATATAGTCATAATTTTGTTCCTATAAAAAAATTGTTAATTATATCATATGTTTATATTTTTTGCAAATAAAAAATTTTTGCTTTGCCATCAGAACATAACTTTATTTTTTGTAGCCCATTCCATTTGAGATTCTAACCTGCCATCACAGACGGGGCATCCTTGTGCTTTGCATTTATCACAAACTGTAAATTGATTTTTACAATTTTTGCATATCACGGATGCCTCTTGCATTAAAAAAGAAATGTCTGCCGAACCACATATTTCACACTTTCCCATAGATTGAATTAACATAATATTTTTACCACTTAATTAAGGAGCCTCTGATTAACCTATGAGGTTGGTAGAATAGTGAATTTGCCTCCGATTGTGAATTTTTAAGAAGCCAGCAATAGTAATTCTCTGGTGGCTTTTTAAAAATTTGCAAGCGGTGGTAAAGTTGCTGTTGTAACGATTTCATAGGTTAATCAGAGGCTCCTTAAGATCTTTGCTCGCCTACGATAAATATATTCTCTGGTATATTGTCGCAGTGAACTTCTAAGTTAACATATTCTAAACTTGAGGTTTTGCCATTTTTTGTTTTTGCCAATCGCATCGATGTATGGATAGTATTGTTGCGATATTGTGCTATTATTTTTAATAATTTGTTATCTGCTTTGTTTATGTTATCTAATAACAAAACAACTCCATATCGTTTTTCTTTGGTTTGAATAATATTTATGGCATTGTTTAAATTGATAACAAGCAAGTTGGCGGCATCTGATTCATCGCAATATATTGTTATAAATTCAAAACCTTTTTTGTTGGCAAATTCTTTTATGCTGGTTGTTTTGCCTATTCCTGTGTCCCCTGATAACACTACCAGATTTAGTTTTTGGCTATATCCTGTCGCTCTTTTTTTGCTGATTTTTTGAATATTATCATCAAATTTAGTTTGCAGTATTTCTTGCATTTTTTTATATTAAACTGGTAACAATAAACTTCTCTTTTTTGACAAGGGGACATGTCCCCTTGTTAGTTTTTTTGTGTGCGATTGAATGCATGTATTTAACTGCCGATTTAATGTATTCATTTAAGTTTATTTTAATTTTAAGAGATTTTTGCATATTCTTTACAAAATTCAGCAGAAAATTTTGGAATAAAGTCGCTCATATTTTCGAGAGTATTGGGCGAATCATCAAAATAAAATATAATTATTTTGCTTTGTTTTGTGCCTTTGTTATTCATTTTGCCTGTTTTTAACCCTAAGCCTTTAAAAATATTGTTGGCAATATTTCGCAACTCATTGAGTCTTTGCTTTTTTGCTTTTTTATATTTTTTGTCAATGTTGGCATATTGATCTAATCTTATATAATATCCTTGTTTGGTTTTGTCTATTCTCCAAAATATCCACTCATTTTTATTGCCATATTCATTATTTTTTTGACAAATATTCCAATTCGTCCATGGTCTGCCACCATTATTTCTGCCAAAATCTAAGTTTTTATTTCCCTCGTTTTTAAATATATGGCACATAACAAATTGTTGGAATTGGGCGCTTTTTAATTCCGCATATTTATTGTTTTGTAAAAAATCTGCCATATCAAAAATATGTTTTTTGAATGTTGTGTTTATATACTCTAAATAATGCTCGACAAATAAATGAATACTTTTAATTTTTTGCAGTGTATTTGATAATTGCTCTATATCTATTGTGTCATAACCTATGCTTTTTGTAAGTTCCTTTTCTTGGCAATTTATATAGGCTAATTTTAAATAAATATATCTATAACAATTTTTATAACCGTTTTTGTAACTATCAAGTTGTTTGTAGGTGGTCGTGGTGGATGTTTTGTTTTCAAATAATATTTCTTTATCAATTCCATCTAATTTGAATTTAAGGATTATATCCGCTCGATTAATTTTTTTATTATTTGGCAGTTTTATTTTTACTTGCCTGCGAACCTCTATGTTTGAAACTTGTTTTTTTTGATCAGATTTTTTTAATAATAATTCATCAAAAAATATCTGCCTTTGGTTTTTATATTCATCATTATTTAAAAAATATAAAATCCAAGTTAAAAAACCATCGGTGGTTAGCTCCTTTGGTGAATGTGAAAATAAATTGTTGGTTGCATCGCTCATAATTCTCTCCTGTAAAAAATAGTAAAATAACATAAAAAACTGCTATTATAAACTTTGTATCCGTCATCTACTGTCGCATATGATAATCCGTCATAACGAGGCGGATAGATTTTTTAATTCTCCATTCTCAATTATCAGCTCTCAATTGTAAAGAGATTGCCGCGCTCGCAGGCTCGCTCGCAATGACGGACACGAACTTAGAGGGGCTGACTTTCTTGTCCACGCTCGCAGGCTCGCTGCAATGACGGGGGTTTCTTTTTGGGATTGTTTTCGCTCTGCGAGGTTAGTTATCTTACAGTCTCTCCACAATGGTAATGGATACAATTTGATATAATTTCGTTTTTAAAACAACCAAAACAAAATTATTAAAGTGGCAAATGACAGATATGGGGCAAAGGGGATTTTTGAATCTTGCAACCTTTCTTTATTTTCTTTATTTTCTGTGCTTTTTTTTACTTTTGTTATTTTTTTTATCATCAATATTAAAATTGCCATTATTATACCGCTTATTGAGGCTATCAACAATATTGATGGTAAATGCTGATAACCAAGCCAGGCACCACAGGCTGCGAATAGTTTAAAATCACCATATCCCAAGCCTTCCTTGTTGCGGATTATTTTAAACAGCCAATAGACTATATATAATGACAAATAACCTGCTACGGCACCGATTATGGCATCTGTCGGGGTGGCAAAACCTGTAAAAATTGTGTTATATAATAATCCTACCCATAACATTGATAAGGATAAAATATCAAAAATATATTGAGTTTTAAAATCAATGGCACTTATCACTATTAAAAAAGATACCAGAGCAAAGATAAACAATAACTCGATGGGAGGTAGATTATTAAATTTTAAAAATACAACAACAAATAAACTTGCAGTTAATAATTCAATTGCAGGGTAGATATATGAGATGGGTTTTTGGCAATAATGACATTTGCCTTGTTGCCATAAAAAACCGATTATGGGAATATTTTGCCAAATTGATAATTTTTTATGGCAGGCGGGGCAGGTGGATGGTGGATAAGCAAGATTAAATTTTGCCAGTTTTTTAGTTTTATTTTTTAATAAATCATTACAATCCTGCAACCATTGATTTTTAATAATTTTTGGTAAGCGATAAATACAGACATTCAAAAAACTGCCGATTATTAAACCGAAAATAAAAATCAGAGAGAGAAAAACTAAATTATGACTTAAAGACTGCATAATTTGCGGTGAGCTATCATATGCATATGAATATGAAAAACAGTTTGTCCGGCATCTTCGCCGGCGTTTATTATCAAACGATAACTTTTATTTTTTATTTTTTGTGCTGTCGCTATATTTTTGGCAGCCATCATCATATCAGCGAAAACCGCAGCTTTTTTGTCGTCTAAATCATTGATAGTATTTATATGCTCTTTGGGGATAATCAAAATATGAAAAGGGGCAACAGGTTCAATATCCTCAAAAGCTAAGACTTTTTCATTTTCATAGATGATTTTTGCAGGGATTTCTTTTTTTATTATTTTACAAAATAAACACATAATTTTATTCTCCTTAGGTTTTTGTTTTTTATTCTTTGTCAATGACAACTCTATCCACAAATGCCTGATTTATCGTGTTGGCATTGATATATTCTAACTCACCACCGATAGGCATTCCTTGGGCTAACTGGGTTATTTTAAATTTATTATTGTTATTGCTGTGGCACATATTTTGAATATATAATGAGGTAGCCTCGCCCTCAATCGTGGCATTCGTGGCGATTATTAGTTCGGATAAATCATTATTATTATTTAATATTTTTTGTAAATCATCCATTCCCAGTTGTTGCGGACCTATGCCATCAATGGGTGATAAGCGTCCCATCAACACAAAATATTTACCCTTATATTGTGTGCATTCTTCAATCGCCATTACATCTGCCGGAGTCTCCACTACGCATAATTTATCCACATCACGACTTGGATTATCACAAATTTTACATAACTCATCTTCGCAATAATTACGACATATTTTGCAATGTTTGATGTTCTCTAACACCTGTTGGATTTTATTGGCGAGATTTTTAGCACCATCGCGATTAAATTCCAACAAATATAACACCATTCTTTGGGCGGATTTTGTGCCAACAGAGGGCAAAATACAAAAAGCGTCAATTAAATCACTTAATGATTTGGGATATAACATTTAATTAGTTCTTAAAATGGCAGTTTCATCCCGGCAGGCAGTCCCATTCCACCTGCCACAGATTGCATTCTATCGGCTGTGGCTTGTTCTGCTTTGTTGTTGCAATCATTAAAAGCTGCCACGAGCAAATCCTCTAACATATCCTTATCGTCACTTAATAAAGACTCATCAATATTGATATTTAATACTTCGTGTTTGGCAGTCATTTTTATCTTAACCAAACCGCCACCTGATACTCCCTCGATTTCAATTTTTGCAATTTCATCTTGGGCTTCCTTAACCTTTTCTTGCATTTTTTGAGCTTGCTGCATTATGTTGCCTAATGGACCTTTCATACTGATTTTTCTCCTAAAATAAAAATAAACTACCTACGATAAACCTCCGAATCATAGAGGTTATAAAACAAAAATTCGTCATAACGAGGCGGACGGGAAAACAATCCCAAAAAAGAGCCTCGTCATTGCAGCGACTGCGAGCGTGGCAATCTCCTAGGGCAAACGGACATCAAAAGAGATAACCACGGCGGTTTATTATTCAGTGTTCCTCTTTTTTATCCGTCCGCCTCGTTATGACGGGACTCTCTTTTTTTGTTATTATTCAGAATCAGTTAGGTTTCTCCAAAGTAACCGAATTTTCATCAACTTTTATGCCAAATTCTTGTTGAATATTTTGCACTACTGGTTGATTGATAAAATCTTGTTTTTGCTTGCTATCCGCTTGATTTTGTATCTGCTCTTCTTTTGCCTGAGGGGTAATTTGGACAGGTTGCATTAAATCTATTTTTATTTTTATGTCTTCGGTGATTGCCATATTTATAGCTTGCTCTAACTTATCACAATTATTGTCTGTTAATAGAAAATTGTTATCAGGTGATAGTTGCAATTTTATTGTGTTGTTTTCTACCGAAGATAACGAGCAATTTACGGCTAATTGTTTGGCAAAACCGCTCAAATTTAATCCAGAGGATAGAGCATTCCAGTTTAAATTTTTTAAATCTTGTTTTGGTTTTTCTGTGAGCGATGGCTGTGTTGGTTGTTGTGTCTGCGGTTGAGTTATTTGCTGTGGTGGTTGATGATTTGTTGTTATCTGATTGTTTGTATTGTTATTAACATTAGGTATAGGTGCAGATGTTGTCGCAGGTGGTGCATTGTTTATTACAGGATTAGCCAGAGTAGGAGTAGGTGCAAAAGCTAACATTCTTAACAAAATCATTTGTAAACCATAACTTTCATCTGGGGCAAATTTTATGTCTTGTTTGCCTTGTAACACAATCTGGTATAAAAGTTGAATTTGAGCAGGTGTTGCAATTTTAATTATATTTTGAATCTGCTCCAAATGTTGTTTATTGTTGATAATTTTGGTAGTCTGATAAAGCGAGATTGCATATAATAACTCTAATAATTCATCAACAATTACAATCGCATCTGAATGTTGTTGGTTGATATTCTCCAAAATTTCATAAGCTTGATTAGCATCATTTTTAATAACCAACTCAATAATATTTAAAATCATATCAGAGGAGACGATCCCAAGCATATCAATAACTTGCTCTTTTTTAACCGCACCATTGCCAAAAGATATGCTTTGATCCAATAAACTCAAAGCATCACGCACACTGCCATCAGCGGCTTTGCCGATAATATCAAGTGCATCTTCTTCAAATTCTATCTGTTCTTTTTTTAATATCTTTGCCATATGGGTTGATATGACACTACCACCGATTGATTTTAAATTAAATTGCAAACAACGAGATAAGATTGTAATCGGTAATTTACGAGGATCAGTTGTTGCTAATAAAAATTTTATATGTGGTGGTGGCTCCTCTAAGGTTTTTAAAAGGGCATTAAAACTATGTTTAGAGAACATATGCACTTCGTCAATAATGTAGATTTTAAAACGAGATGAGGCAGGTTTGTAAGCAACATTATCTAAAAGTGAGGCAGTTTGTTCCACAGTTCGCCGAGAGGCAGCATCAACTTCAATTAAATCTACGGAGCTGCCGTTATCAATGCCGATACAAGACGGACACTTGCCACAGGCGACCTCGGAGACTCCCTTATCACAATTTAAACTCTTGGCAAAAATGCGGGCGATGGTGGTTTTGCCGACCCCTCGTGTGCCAGAGAATAAATAAGCGTGGTGCAATCTATTATTTTTTAAAGACGAACGGATAGCACGGACAATAAAATCCTGGCCGATTAACTCATCAAAAGTATGTGGTCGCCACTTTCTGGCTAAAGCTTGATATTCCATAAAATTATAAAATACTTAAGTATAAAAAGTGCTCCAATTATAAAACAAATCAATTCTAAAAAGCTTAAATTTTTTGGTATTTTTTAAAATTATTCGGCAATAAAGTATTTTCTAAGCTTTTTTGGCTAAAAATAGATCTACCATCAACGACAAAACCTAACTCTTGCCAGTTTATCGCATTTAATTCATCGCAAAAATTTTGCAGCTGGTTTTGGTTTAAATTTTGCTTAGGGAATATTGCTAATACTGAACCATCATAGGCTGTGGTTGAGTGGATAAAAAAGGGTTTTTTGTTGCGAGTTTTGTTGTTGACATATATTCTTGGGTTTTCTGATTTATAATACGCTCGCCCCCACTGCCACCAATTATTTTCATCAAATTTTTTAATTTTTCGCTGTAATAATGTTGATTTGTGTTGTTCTAAGTGTGGGTGTAATTTATCATATAACATTTTTTTGGTTTGTCCGCTTTTGCAGGTTTGCGAACAAACAAAATCATCGCCATCTTGGTGTTCAAATAGTTTATCGGCACCACTTACTGCTCCGACTTTTACAAAAGCTAAATCACTAAAATCAATACTATATCTATTTTTGGTAAATAAAAGTTGTCCTTTATTGAGGATAAAATTTTGCCTAATAGAGGTTATGCGAGAGAAATTATCTTTTTAAAATCGCCAAATTATTGTGTTTGGCTGAGCATCTTTAAAATTTTTTTTGTCGCCTAACTCCACTATATCGGTAATTGTGCCGTATTTATAAATAATATTGTTTAATTTTATAGCGGCGGTAGCTTTTAAAAAATCACGAGGTGTGATAAAAATCAACTCCCCATGTTTTTTTAAATGTAAAATTGCTTTATAGATAAAAAATAAATATAAATTAGAGCGATTATCAAAAATTGAATAGTCAATTTTATTTTTACTCCACAGCGAGTTTTTTAATAATTCTTTCGTGTCTTGGTTGATTTTTTGAAAACGAACATAAGGTGGATTGCCGATGATGGTATTAAATTTATTCTGTATATCAAATTCAAAAAAATCCATATTTAAAAACAAATTTTTATCCGCTAATTTTTTATCATATTCAATGGTGGTTAGATTTTTTTGATTTAATTTAAAAGCAAAAGCTCCGTCTCCTGCGGAAGATTCCAAAATATTGCCCTGGTTTTTAATAAGATTTATCATATCAGAGACGATAAAACAAGGGGTAAAAACCTGCCCCAGATTATCGACATCTAATTGCATTACAGATACTCCTTAAAATATTTTTTAAAACTTGTATAGGCAGGTGTTTTTATACCACCCTCAAAACTAAACTAACTCTACCCAATCCATACTACATGATTTTATTCCCTTGTCTCCACTCTGCGAAAATGTAAAATAACCAAATCTTGCATATTTACCGAACAAAAAAAATAATCCGTCATAACGAGGCGGACGGATAAAGCGATGATAGACAAATAATAATCCGCCGTGGCTATCTCTTAGGGTGGGCAATGTTCTTGTTGCAGGTTTATGCCCACACGATGAGATTGCCGCGGCGGTTTGTTGCTCCGTGTCCCTCTTTATTTTTCGTCCGCCTCGCAATGACGGGTTGTTTTTGAATTTTAATTATGACATTTGTTTAACATAAAATGGGACTTTTTTGTCTTTTATGTCGTCATGGTTTTTTATTTTTAAATGACGGCGATATTTGCCATCTCCTGCGAGAAATTTATCAGGGTCTGACAAATCAACTCCCTGACTAAATTCAAAAGATATATGATTTTTATAAGCAAAAATTCCACCAAAATCAGCATTTAAAGAGAACATAATTCCGCCATACATCATTCGCTCTGAGACTTGCGGATGAGCAGATAAAACAATTTGACGCAATTTTTGTAAGATAATAAATTTATCATTATCTAATGATTGCAAATCATCAAGGAATTTATTTACTTGTTTGTTTTTTGAGTTTAATCTATCCATATAAAATTCCTTAAAATAAAAAGTATAATTATAGCACAAACACAGACTTACAATTAAAATTATTTTTGTCGGTATCTGGCAGATTCTGCATGGGCGGATAATCCCTCACCTTCGGCAAGAGTTATGGCAGTTGTGCCTGCTATTGAAAATTGAATTGTTTTTATGGTTTTCATCATAAGATATGTTTTATTATGTTGATTATATCTTGTTTAATTTTTATTTGTGACGTTTTGAAGTTTCTGAATTTTGGTATACCATTGTTTTTGATATGTTTGATGGTAAAATCGCATTTATAATCACCGTTTGGACGGCGATGAATGGCAGTTTTGTTGGCAGGATCTCCCTTTTTTCTTCGCCACATTACATCTTGTTTTTTTGTTAGGGTTAAAAAAACTTCATTAGGTGCTATATCCAAAAACAGAATATAATCATAATCTCTTTGTGCTTCTAAATGTTCATGTTGAAACATGCCAGAACCTGATGTAATCGTGGCAGTTTTTACCTCTACCTTTTTATTGTTAATTATAATATCGTATCCTTTTTCGTTATCTGTAACGCTTGAATCATATTCAATATTTAATCCGGAAATATCTTTACAAATATCATAAATTATTTCTTCTCCGAGCTGTCCTCTCTCATCAATAGATAAGTATATTTTTAAATCTTCATAGATGCTATCATTCCAAACGAATTTTTGTTTCTTTTTTCTTGATAGCATTTCATTAACCTTGCCAATAATAGTTTTTTCAACGTAATTTTTCATATTATTAATTAGTAAAAATATTTTTATCTATATATCCAAATTTGATTATTGCATTTTCTATTAAACTTGTTCGTAAATTCATGGCACTATTGGTTGAGAGAAAGCTTGTTTTTTGCCAGTTAATTTTGTCGTAAAAAAGGTTTTTTAATTGCGGTTTTTGTTGCAAAAAGACAACTCCATAACCACGGCGATGAGGCAGTTTTTCAAATTCATCATAAACCTGCATACCTTTGTAACAAGTTGATGGCAAGTAAGCATCACATTTAGATAACATTTTTTTGTTACGAGTTGAGGCGGGTGTCCCTCCATCTGATAAAGAATAAATTTTTATATAATTTTTGCAAGTATGGTTTATTTTGTTTTTTATTTTATCGGTGTTTATTTTGCTCCAAACTTGAAAAATAGTTGCTACATTAACCTGTTTGCCATTAGGGTATTCAAAAGAATTTAATGGCAAGTTTTCGCTATGAGCTAATTTATAACCTGCAATTCTTTTTTTAGGTGAGCCTTTGCCGTCACTATTGAACAAAGGCGGCAATATAAAAGCCACTACATCAGCAAAATCAGACGAATGATTGATAAACCTTAAAGCGAGATTGCCTCGCAACCCAAATGGTGGATTGCCGATTACAATATATTTTTTATCTTTTTTTGGATAAAAGTTTAAATAATTACTTTTTATCAGCTCACTGTTATTTTTAGGTTCAACATCAACTCCAACTCGTCTATTTTTTGGCAGTAAATTAAAAAAATTACAACAACCAGCAGAGGGTTCAATAAAATGATATTGTTTTTCATCAATGTCTAATTTTTGTAAAACAGTTATGGTTTTTTCAAAACAGTATTTTGATATTTTGTCATTTGTATAAAACTGGTCTATGTCTCGGCTCTGATTTTTACTTTGGTATTTATTGTCCAACAAAAAATTCAAATCATTAAAATAATTCTCTGGCACTTTTTGTTGTTTTACCCATCTCTGGATTGTGCCGTGGTGAATGCCAACATTATACCTTATGACATCAAGACCTAATTTATCTCTTGCTTCATAAAATAGTTTAGTTGCTGTTATTTTGCTGTTATTTTGTTGCAATTCCATAAGTTTCATATTTTACAACAAATTAAAAATAAAATTTATATTTTCGGAGCATTGCATCAATTGCTCCTTAAAACTATTTCAGGCGGTATCTGGCAGATTCTGCATGGGCTGCTAATCCCTCACCTTCGGCAAGAGTTATGGCAGTTGTTGATAATTTTTTTGCCCCTGTTTTGGATAGGTTTATTATGCTGGTTCTTTTTTGAAAATCATATACTCCTAAGGCGGATGAAAATCTTGCTGTGCCAGAGGTTGGTAGGACATGGTTGGGTCCTGCAACATAATCACCAAAAACCTCGGCACTATATGATCCCATAAAAATCGCTCCAGCATTTTGAATTTTATCAACTAATTCCGCAGGGTTTTTAGTGCTTATTTCCAAATGTTCGGCGGCGACAAAATTGGCGATTTTACAAGCATCATCTAAGTTTTGACATTTTATAAATAACCCTCTATCATTTAAAGATTTTTTAATAATCTGCGCTCGTGGCATAGTTTTGATTAACTTATCAATGCTTTGTTTGACTTTTGCCATATAATTATCCTCGGGGCAAATCAAAATACTTTGGGCTTTTTCATCGTGCTCTGCTTGGGAGAACAAATCCATAGCTATCCAATCAGGATTTGTGGTGCCATCACTGATAATCAAAATCTCCGATGGACCTGCAATCATATCAATGCCGACTGTGCCGAATAATAATTTTTTTGCCGTGGCAACATATATGTTCCCAGGCCCTACTATCTTATCTACTTTGGGAATCGTGTCTGTGCCATAAGACAAAGCGGCAATAGCCTGGGCGCCTCCTACACAAAAAACCCTATCAACTTGGCACAAAAAAGCTGCCGCCAAGACTAAATTATTTCTTTCATTGTTTGGGGTAGGCACAACCATAATTAACTCACCTACTCCTGCAACTTTAGCAGGGATAGCATTCATCAAAACCGAAGATGGGTAAGCGGCTTTACCACCCGGCACATATAAACCTATGCTTTCAATCGCAGTTATTTTTTGCCCTAATTTACTGCCATCACTCTCATCATATTGCCAAGATTTTAATTTTTGTTTTTTAGCATATTTTTCAATTCTATCTTTTGCGGTCTCTAATGCTTGCTGTTGTTCCCCGCTGATTTTGTTCCAAGCGTTTTG
Organism: Gammaproteobacteria bacterium; assembly: GCA_003645455.1. Lineage (GTDB taxonomy): Bacteria > Pseudomonadota > Gammaproteobacteria > QNFE01 > QNFE01 > QNFE01. Next base: position 12,776 of record QNFE01000048.1, read on the forward strand.
TAGTTCTTGATGCTGAATTTCTAAATTTTCTTTTTTGTCAATTTTTAAATTATCAAATTTCAAACAATAATCTATCAAAGCACTATCGCCATTTTTTTTGACATTATTTATAATTTCATTGACATAAGGAATAAGATTATCATCGGTTATGTCATCGGTTTGTAATTTCCCAGATAAGGTTTGGTAAAAATCTGTATCGGTGCTATTTAAGGTTTTAATTTTCATCTTTAATTTACAAGTATATTATAAAATTTCTCCAAAACTGCATCAATTCCTTGTTTTTTGGTGGCTGAAAAAATAAAACAAGGAACTTCATTATTATAGTGTTTTTGATGAATCATAAGTTGATTTTTTGCCGCCGACTTTGATATTTTGTCGGCTTTGTTGAGGATTATAACTGGTAAAAGATTATATTCTATTGCCATTTTAATAATATCCTCATCATCAGGGGTTAAATCACGGCGAATATCAACTATAATAAAAACAGCTTTTAGAGCATCTCTTTTTTTGAGGTAATTGTTGAGCTCTTTGTGCCAAGCTTGTTGGAGTTTTTTGCTAATTTTGGCAAAACCAAACCCCGGTAAATCCACAATAAACCAGTTATCAATTATGTTAAAAAAGTTTATATGCTGGGTTCGCCCTGGTGTTTTGCCGACTCTGCATAATGATTTTTGGTTACATATGACATTGATAAAGCTTGATTTACCAGTGTTTGAACGTCCGATAATTGCCACCTCTGCTGTGCTTTGTGCGGGGCATTGCGACAACATAGTGGCGCTTTTGAAAAATTGAGTTTTGTTAAATAATTTAAAAATATCTTGCATATGTATATAATTGTTGGTAAAATATGCGGTTATTTTAATCTATTTTATAAATTTTTGGAGATTTTTTAATGAATAAATTATTTTTGTTGGTTGTTGGTTTTGCTTTTTCTATGTCTAATATTTCTTACGCAGGAGATGCCAAAGCAGGGGCTGTCAAAGCTGCCACCTGTGTGGCATGCCACGGTGCCGATGGCAATTCTATGGCACCAAACTTTCCGAACCTTGCAGGACAGGGCGAGCCTTATATTATCAAACAACTAACAGACTTAAAAGCTAATAAAACCCGTAAAGATGCCACAATGATCGGGATGGTGGCAGCCTTAACTCCGATAGATATGGAGAATATTGCCGCCTTTTTTTCAGCACAAAAATTAAAAATTAAACCCATTCCAATGAGTGATGCCATCAAAAAAGGACAAGATATTTATCGCGGTGGTATAACAGGGGTCAATATCCCAGCCTGTATTGGTTGCCACGGACCAAAAGGCGAGGGTAACCCAGGTGCTAAATATCCTGCTTTATCAGGACAAAATCAGGTTTATTCATTAAAACAACTCAAAGACTTTCAATCAGGCGCACGATTTAACGATGAAAAATCAGTTATGCGTGATGTGGTTAAACGGATGACAGTTGACGAGATGCAAGCTGTTACTTCATATATCGCAGGACTAAAATAGTTAATAAGTGATAGGTAATAGTTGATAGTTAAAAACCCACTTTCAAAGATTGGGGCTATAGCTCAGTTGGTAGAGCGCAACACTGGCAGTGTTGAAGTCGGCGGTTCGAATCCGCCTAGCTCCACCATTTATTAAGAATACATACAATAATCAAGCACAATTTATAAAACACACAAAACACACAAAATGCACTATGCTCGCACATTCTCTAAACAGCACTTGATTTGTGCAAAGGTCTCACAACACAACAGCCTGTAAAAGATATAAAATTATATCTGCGGAATTTTTAATCAACGATAGCTCCCATCTGGTTTTTAATGAAGCTCTAATTGACTTTCGATATGCGGAAGTGATGCTTTTAGCTCCGCCAATAATTCCCTTAAAAAACAATAGATTACAAAATTAAATTACAATCAGAGACCTTTGCATAATTCAAGCACAATTTATAACAACAATAAAATGCACCTATTTTATCAAAAAATTCGTCAAAGGACTTGCCATTTTCCTCATTTTTTAATAAAATATGCACTATTTTCTTA
>QNFE01000049.1 GCA_003645455.1 Gammaproteobacteria bacterium
CAAAATAACGAATTATTTCCCTGAATTTAGCCTCTGAAATCTTTGCACATTTAATATACTTGTTTTTTATAATCATAACAATAGTTTAACATACTTTTTATATGTTTATTGTTGTCATGACCCTAAAAAATTTCATAAACAAATTTTTTATCCCAAGTTTTACAGGCAATCTGATGCTACCTGTTAAAAATATCTTTTTTAAATATCGTTTGGTTGCGTTCAGGGCCAGTTGATATAATTGAAATAGGGACTCTTATATGTTTCTCCAATGCACTTATATAGTTTTTAGCATTTTGGGGTAGTTTATTATAGTCGATAATTCCTACGGTGTTCTCGCTCCATCCTGGCATAGTTTCATAAATTGGCTGACATAATTCATAAGCGGCGGCTCCGGTTGGAGGATTTGTTATCTTTTGGTTTTGATATGAATATGAGGTGCAAATTTTTATCTCATCCAAGCCATCCAAAACATCTAATTTTGTCAAGGCTATTGATGTGAGAGAGTTAAGTGATGCAGCTTTTCGTAATAACACGGCATCAAACCAACCACAACGACGAGCACGTCCTGTGGTAGCACCAAACTCGTCTCCTTTTGTCGCCAAAATTTTACCTATGGGATTTTTTAAATTTTCACCATCATATAACTCAGTAGGGAAGGGACCGGAACCCACTCTTGTCGTGTAAGCTTTTGTTATTCCTAAAATATAATCTAATTCTGCAGGGCCGACACCTGATCCTGTGCAAGCACCTCCTGCTGTTGTGTTGGATGATGTGACATACGGATATGTGCCGTGATCTATATCAAGAAGTGTTCCCTGTGCACCCTCAAACATAATATTTTTGCCAGAATTTTTTGCATCAAATAATATTTGTGGAACATCGGCTATCATGGGTGCAATTATTTTTTTATGTTGTAATAACTCGTCTAATACTTGATTATAATCGCATTCTTTTTGTTTGTAATAGTTTTTTAAAGAGAAGTTATGATATTCCATGACGTTCTTTAGCTTTTCTAACAAATGTTGCTCATCTTGTAGATCAGATACTTTTATGCCACGGCGAGAAATTTTATCTTCATAGGCGGGACCTATGCCACGCCCTGTGGTGCCAATGGCTTTGTTGCCTCTTTTTATCTCGCGAGCTTTATCAAGGGCAATGTGGTATGGTAGAATCAAAGCACAAGCATCTGATATTTTCAGGCGATTCTCAACATCAATATTACGCTCTGCCAATTCTTTAATTTCTTTTATTAGAGCATGCGGCGACAAAACCACTCCATTTCCTATCAAACACTGAACGTTGTCTCGTAAAATTCCCGATGGAATTAGATGTAAAACTGTTTTTTCGTCTCCTATTATCAAAGTATGCCCTGCATTATGTCCACCTTGAAACCGAACAACTACATCTAATTTTTCTGTTAATAAATCAACTATTTTACCCTTACCTTCATCTCCCCACTGAGTGCCGAGAACTACTATATTATTTGCCATTGTTTTTAACCTGTATATTGAAAAGTGTTTTTAAATCTGCTGAAAATCCTGTGGCAGGACGTGATGAGCCGAATACAGCTCCGATATTATCATATCTACCACCTCTTAAAATCTCCTTACCATAGTTATCTGTGAAAGCTGCAAATAACAAACCGGTCTTATAACTAAAACCCATAATCTCTGATAAATCAAAACTAATTGAGATGTTATGATCTTTATTATTTTGCATTGTTTTGTTGTAAACGGTTTCTAATTGTTGTAAATAATTTTGAATATTTTCATTATTTTTGAATATTTTTTTAGCATCAGATAGTATATTTACATCACCGTAGAGTTTAATTAGTTGTTGCAAGTTAACATTAGTTTTTTTATCTGTGAGTTTTTCAATCAAGCGAGAATCTTTGTTATGAATAGCATCCATAAGTTTGGTAGATTTGTGTAGTGCGGATGGGATTAACTCTTTTGCGATAGCGATATGTCCTAAATCCAAATGAATAGTTTTTATTTTTGTTATTTTGAGGGTAGATATAGCAAGATTGACAATCTCTAAATCCGCATCTATCGTGGGGTTGCCAAAGTATTCTGCTCCAATTTGTAATGGATCTCTTTTTGAATTAAAGTCATTTATTGTGGTATGGATTATGTTTCCACAATAACACAGTTTGTTTATTTTGTTGCCAGCTAAACGATTAGCATCAATTCTTGCCATCTGAGGTGTGATGTCTGATCGTAAAACCATTTGTTGCAGGCTTTGACTGTCGGTAAATTTGTAAGTTTGCAGAGATAAATCGGCACCGCTTCCACTTAAAAGTGAGGTAGCGAATTCTATCATAGGGGCAGAGACCAAAGCATAGTTTTGTTTTTTAAACTCATCCAAGACATTGCGCCTCATTGATTCTTGTTCCCAGGCATCAGGGGGTAGAGTATCAGAGAAACCCTGGGGTAGATTCCAAGCTTTCATTGTTTATTTCACCAACATAAGTAATATAACTCCTGCTAACATAATAAAAAACCCCAAAGATCTTATGGTTGAATTTTTTTGTCTGAGAATTTCTGTCATAGTTTTTTTATAGGAGATGGGGCTTATGAATGGCATAATCCCCTCAAAAACAAGCATCAAAGCAATTGCTGAAAAAATGTCTTGCCACATAATAATATATGCAATAAGCTCAAATTGTTAAAGTTATTTAAAAAATTTAAAAAATTCAGAATCAGGTTGCAAAACCATAATGTCAGATTTGCTAGTAAAACTACCGCGGTATGCCTCTAAACTACGATAAAAAGCATAAAAATCAGAATCTTGACTATATGCATCAGCATATGTTTTGGTAGCAACAGCATCACCATCACCTCTGATTTTTTCGCTCTGAGATCTAGCGGTTGCTAATATCACAGCTTTTTGCCGATCGGCATCAGCTCGAATAAACTTAGCTTGCTCTTGACCCTCGGAGCGAAAAGATGTAGCAACTGTAGCACGTTCTTTTTCCATTCTTTCAAATACGGACTGATTAACCTCAGATGGGAAGTCTACTTTTTTAACTCTGACGTCAACAATTTCAATTCCATAATCTAAGGCTTGAATATTTGTTTGTTTTTTGACATCGTCCATAAGCTCTAACCGCTCACCTGAGATAACCTCTTGCACTGTTCTTTTACCAAATTCATCCAAAAGAGTGCGTCTTGAAAATTCACTTAATAGGCTCATAGCACGACGAGTATCACCTTGAGTTTTTAAATAATAATTTTTAGTATCAATAATCCGCCATTTAACAAAATAATCAACTAAAACATTCTTTTTTTCAGATGTCAAGACTCTTTCAGGGGATGTATCTAATGTTAAAATACGGGTATCAAAAGTTGTGATAGTATGATAAATAGGGATTCTATAGTGTAACCCTGGTTTATAATCTACTTGCACAATTTTACCAAGCGCAGTTTTCAGAGCAGTTTTTGATTCGTGCACTCTAAAAGTAAAGGTAAGGTATAAAAATAAACTCAAAGCCAACACAATGACTACTATAATTTTTTTATTCATTATCTGATTCTCCTTTTGGGTTGGTTACCATCTTTGGTGTTTTCTTGTTCGGCAGCCGTGTTTATGTCTTGTTCTTGCTCGGTGGTAAGTTTCACGGCATTTTTATTAGGTGCTTGTTTTAAGATTTGGTCTAAGGGCAAATAAATTATATTATTTGATTTTGTATCCAACATAATTTTAGATGTATTTGAGAACACATGTTGCATAGTCTCCAAATAGAGACGTTTGCGAGTAACCTCTGGTGCTTTGATATACTCTTTATATATCTTATCAAATCTTGCGGTTTCACCCTCGGCAATTTTTATTACTTTTTCTTTATAACCCTTTGCCTGTTCGATGATTTTTTTAGCATCACCGCTGGCAAGTGGCACAATTTTGTTGCGGTATGCTTCGGCAAGATTGATGAATCTTTGTTTATCCTCTCGTGCTTTATTGGCATCAGAGAATGCCGCCTGCACCGCCTCTGGTGGTTGGGCAGATTGCATATTAACAGTTTGAATGTGAATGCCTGTTTTATATAAGTCTAAGATTTTTTGAATCTGAGTTTTTATCTGTTGGGCTATTTGCGAACGTCCTTCGGTGATGATGGTATCCATCGTGTTTTGTCCGATAATGGCACGAGTAGCAGAAGACACCACCTGCACAACTGATTCATCTGGACTTTGCACCTCAAAGAGATAATTTTCAGGATTTTTGATGTTGTATTGAACAGCCATATCAATATCAATAATATTCTCATCTTTGGTAAGCATCAGAGTTTTTTGATGAGGAACTTGACGCATAACAGTAACATTTATAACCTGGCGAGCCTGCACAGGCCAAGGAATATGCCAGTTAGCGCCAGAGGTGGTTGTGCTGTGATATTTGCCGAATTGGGTCACTACTCCTTTTTCGTCTGGATCTACTATATAAAAACCAGTAAGCAGATATATTATTAACAAAATGCTGATGCCAATACCTGTACCAAAAAATTTAAATTTTCCAGTTATATTATTGTTGCCATCTGATCCGTCATTACCATTATTACCAGATGATTTAATTTTTTTGCCAAACAAATTAGAAAATTTATTTTGCATGTCTTTTAAAACTTCATCTAAATCAGGAGGTTGTTGCGAGTCGCCACTATTTTTGCCCCAAGGATTATTAGGGTCTGGATTATTCCATGCCATTGTATTTACCTTTTAAGTTGTTGTTGTGAGTTATCTGTGAGATCCTTTTTCTGTGTGGGCTATATCCACTAATTTGATAGCTAAATCATTATACTCTTGACGATAACCATCTAATTCACTACCTGGCTTAGGAGTAAAATATTCTTGCATATCAACACCGGTTTTTTGTTCTTTGTTGATAAATTTCTGTTGCATAGCTAACATTTGGTCAATAACTTGTTGTTTTTCGCTCATAATAAATTTCCTAAAAAAAACAAGTATTATAACAAAAATTAAACATAAATCAATATTTTTTTAAATCTACCATGTTTTTGTTGATAAAAATATTGTAAAATATCATTTTTTAAAAATAAATTTATATGATTTTACCAAAAATTTTTATTCTTATTCCGGCCTATAACGAGCAAGAAACTATCAAAAAGATTGTCACAGAGGTTATGGATAAATATAGGAATATCATAGTTATAAATGATGGATCTTGTGATAATACATACTCACAAATTCCCAAAAACGATAATGTGCTTATTATTAACCAAGAAAACAAAGGTAAGTCTTGTGCGCTTATAAATGGCTTTAAGATGGCATTAAAATTAGGTGGGACAGCAGTTGTGACTATTGATGGCGACAGACAACATCGAGTTTGTGATATTAAAAAGTTAATAAAGGCTCATCAAAATAATCAAAAATTTTTTATCTTAGCAACAAGATATTACAACAAAAACCAAGCCCCCAAGACAAGATTGTTTGCCAACAGGTTTGCCGATTTTTGGATAAGTTGGGCTGCAAATAAAAAAATTATTGATAGCCAATCAGGATTTCGCTTATATCCTGTTGCTGTATTGAAACATCTGTTGGATACAGATTACACTAACAAAGGATTCGTTTTTGAATCTGAGTCTATAATCAAGGCTTCTATTGCAGGTTTCCCCATAGGTTTTGTGAAAATTGCCTATAGCTATGAAAAAATCATGCGAGCAAGCCATTTTAAAGGTTATGAAGATATAAAAAAAATTACTAAGATGGTAGCAAAATATATCTTTAAATATAGGTTTTCTTGTGGCAGATTATGGACAAGCCTTACCGCAAAAGTAGAAATTTTTGAATGAAAAAAAGTAAATATTTTATCTTTAATTGGTTGATTTTTATTGTTTTATTGCTACAAATAATAACCAACATAGAGAGCGACAAAGAAATTTATCACGGTTTATTTTATATATTTTTAACTTATTTTATCGTAATAGGATTAGCATCTTTTATGTTGTGTTTGTCGTTTTATGGCAAGGTGCAATGTAAGAGCAAAAATAATAAAATTTTATATAGCTTTGATGATGGACCAGATCCGATAATAACTCCACAAATTTTAACAATTTTACAAAAAAACAATATAAAAGCTATCTTTTTTTGTATTGGAAAAAAAGCAGAAAGATACCCACATATAATACAAGATATAATAAACCAGGGGCATCAAATAGGCAACCATAGTTATAGTCATTCTCATAAATTCGGTTTTTACTCTATAAAAAAATTACAATACGAGATAAGATTTACAAACAGGATTTTGCAAAAAATAACAAACAAAAAAATTAAATATTTTCGCCCTCCTGCTGGCATAATGAATCCTAAGATATACAAGGTTGCACTTGCCGAAAAAATGATAATTTTAGGGTGGAGCATTAGATCCTTTGATACATTTTTGCCCCAAAAATTCGTATTATATATTTTAAGTAAGGCTCAAAAAAATGATATAATTTTATTGCATGATAACCGTTTAAAAACCATCTCAACTCTTGGTATTTACTGTGGCAAAGAGCGATAATGAGAATACATATATAAGAATTATGCCAGTTGATACTGTTATAGCCAGCGAAGTTAAAATATATAAACCAGATACTGCTAACCAACCAAATGTTACGACTGTGGATAGCATCGCATACTTCATCCCGTAATTAACACTTAGGTGATGCTGATTAAGGTTAGCGAACAAAATATAATCCAGTCCTAGGCTTAATAACAACAACCAACCTACAAGATGAAAAATATTTATAGGGATTGATAATAATGACAAAATAATCACAACACAAGCAACTGGTAGCAAAATTACCAACAGAGCTTTGATTGTTTTTTTGATTGATTTGAAAAAGAATAATAATGTGATTGAAAACAACAACAATATCATTATAATTGATTGAATAAAAGAGATTTTAAATGAGTATAAATTATCTTTAATCCGTTTTTTAATATCAATGAAAGCAACATTATCGCTCGTTATTTTTTTGATAGTTATTTTAAATTCAGGATAATTTTTTATATTTTTAAAGAACACCAAGCCATAGTAGTTTTTATCATCCGTGACTACTAAATTATCTATTATATCAAAAAATTTGCTATTTTTTAGCTCTTGTAAACCGATGGGTTTGCAGGTTTTATTCCTTAATAAATCTTTTTTGAATCCGGTTAATGCAGATGGTTTTAAATTTAAACCTATGACACTTTTATGTATTAAATCATCAATGCTGCTTTCATCTGGAATCTTAGCTTGAATTTGTCTTTGTCGATCTTTGCTGGGTAAATATTTGGTTATGGTTTTATAGTCATCAATTAAATTTTTCTCCACAAGGTTTTCTAATTGGGGTTTGATGTTGTTGATAGATTTTAAAACATTTTGAAAACTATTGGCTTTAATTATTAACATTTTGCCAAAATCGGTTAAGCCCAAATTTTCTCTGATTTTTTCGTCCTGTTGTAATTGCTCACTGGTGATGATTGAAAAATTTTGAATCTGTTGGTTAAATTTAATTCTATCATTGAAAAATTGCCAAGATAAAATAATTATTATAGTTACAGTCAGCAAGTAAATATACTTAGGTTTGATAAATTTATAAAAATCATCACCATCATTTTTTTTGTTATGAGATTTTATAACACTCAAATTCAAATCACTAATAACTTTATTCATAAAAAATTTTAACACCAAAAGAGAGGTTATGATGCCTACCAACATAAATAATCCTAACTGTGATAATAATTGGTATGGACTTATAATCAAAATTGCAAAACCTAAGATTGAGCTACCAGCGGATAGATATATCACTTGCCAGAATTTTGCTACTTTGTGGTTTTTATCTGTATGCAGGTTCAATAGATGAATCACAAAATCTAATACTAACCCTAACAAAACCCCACCAAATGCCAAAGTAATCCCGTGAATACCGTTAAAAACAATATTTACAACTAAGGTTGCCACCAATGCACTGATAATAACTGGCATAAAGGTTAACAGCAATAGCATCTTTTTGCCAAAACCTATGATAATGATAACAGCGATGCTGATACTTGCAAAAATTGATAATAGAGTTATTTTAGATTGAATTTTTTGTTTGGAGATGGCGGCAAAATATCCGGCACCACTTAGGGTAAGTTTTAAATTTTTATGCTGTTTTTTTAGCTTGTCTACCTCTGATTTTATTGTATTTATAATCTCTATTTTATCATCAATGGAACTTTTTTTATGAGGTAAAATAATAAGATAAGAATTTTTTTTATCATCACTTATCCATACAGGATAAATGGTGGATTTTTTAATATTCTTGGCGAGTATTTTTTTAAAAATCATTGTAGGGTCTGATAGATAGATATTTTTTAAAAATCTGTTTTGCGAAATATTTTTGTTTTCCAGTAAGTTTTCTCTGATATTGTTAGTTGTTAAATCTGTGGTGGGGTTAAAATTAGGGCTTAGTAAATATCTATTTTTAAAGATAAAATTATTTTTAATGTTTTTTAAATTTTGCTTGCCATTTAAAACTTGCTTGATGAGTTTTGATTTTTTCAAAGCGATTGATAATTTGTGGTTGGCATGAATTAATTGTAGTGGTGGAATAGATGATATTTGAATAAAAATTATATTTTCGTTTTGTTTGTTTAAAATTTTTGGTAATATACTTTTATTTTTTGTGTCTGTTGGGATTATAAAAGATATATCTGTGCGAACATTAACAGTATTTATTGCAACTATTAAAAGAGATAACAGGGCTGCTGATAGAATTATAATTTTTTTAATTATTTTTAATTGTGATTGTGCGAATATCATTGTTTTCTTGTAAAATTGTAATTGTATTGATTATTTTTTTTTGCCCTTCAATGGTAATTATCGGATAGGTTTCAGTTGATTTTTTTAACCTCATCTGCCATAGATATTTATCTTTTTTGTTAAAAAATTCAGTTGAAAAATTATTTTTTAATTTTAATAAATCACCACCTAATATACCGTCAATAGTATCAAAAATTAGTTTTAAATCTTCATAATCTTCCATAAACACATACATTTTTCCCTTATTTTCTTGGATTGTTATCATCCCATCTTTAAAAGTTATTTTTTGATGCGATGGGTTGCTTTGGGTTCTTTGCAGGATTTTATTTTTACTATATAACAATATTCCATAACTTATAATAGGTTGGATTAAATCATCGTTATTATAAGTCTCTGTATAACTTTGAATTTTTTGGTTATAATTTTGATATAAAACTGTAAGTTTGGCGGATAGGTTATCATCTGCTATTGCCTCTGTCACAAAAGACAAAAAAAATAAACATAAGAATAAAAAAAATCTAGTGCCAAAAATCATAAAAATTAAACCAGTTATAGGGATATTCTTTAACTTTTTGCTCTAATTCTTGAACGTATAACGAACATAAAAGTTTTATCTTTTTAGTTTTGGGGAGTTTTTGTTGCTCGCCTGTTAAGAGCAACGGTATAAAAAAAATCTTATAGTTGTTGTCGCCTGCATAAACCGCTACAAAAAAAATAACAGGTTTTTTAAGGGCTATGGCAAGCTTTATATTCTTAGTTGGAAAATAACATTTGTTACCTAAAAATTTTGTTTGATAATTTTTATCAGTTTTGCTGATAATTCTGTCGTTTAAAAAAGCGATATTCACAGACTCGTCTAATAATTTTTTCATTATAAAAATATTTTCAAGTGAGTTGCTGCTTTTTATAATCATTTTTGAAATATTGGAGTTGATAACATTTAACATTGTAGTCATTTTTTCGTTATGGTTTTCATCCATAGAGATTTTTAAACTGATGGGAATCTTATCACCTGTAGACATAGATCGCAAAATATCAAATGACCCCAGATGAGAGCCCAAAAATATGCAGGATTTATTTTTTTTAATTAAATCCAACGCTTGTTGCACGCCACAAGTTTCAATATTAAATAAATTAAATTTATCCTGTAAAAAATAAACCCGATCTAAGATTGTTGCTGAAAAATAAAAAATTTGTTTAAAACTTCGTAGGATTGAATATTTTTTATCAAAAATCAACCAATAGTTTTTGGAGGAATGTCGGATAGAGCGAGAAAAAAGCATATAGTATAAAGTAATTGGCAATAAAAATAATCTGGTTAATGGGCGACCTAGATTATTAGCCAGCCACAGAATTATTTGTAACCAAAAATAATTTGATTTTTCTTTTTCCTGTTGCCAAGATTTTTTAAGGTTATGAGGTTTCATATAAAAGAGAGCCTTGACAAATTATATTATTTTTACAATAGCAGATAAATTTAATTTTATCCTGTTGTTTTTCTAATGATACTAATAAATCATCATCAGGTTTTAAAGTATGAAGGAATTTTGCCTGAATAATTTTATCAATTTTAATTTTATGACACCACTCATAACAAGACTCAATTATGTAGTCCAAAATAATGGAGGCAGGCAATATGGGGTTATTTTTAAAATGTCCGACAAATATTTTTAAATCTTTATTGATTTTAATCTTTTTTGTAAAATTTGTCTGTTGTTGAAAAATCAAAACTTTAAATTTATCACGATCTAATTTACCATTTTCATTTCTTGGTATTTTTTCAACAAAATATATTTTTTTTGGCAGGAAAATTGGATCAAGTTCTGTTGTTAATTTTTGTTTTATTGTGGTAGATGAAAGAGTGCTTGCAACCATTAAATCCAGATGATTGGTAGAGTTTTGAAAAAATACTCCATCATCTACATAAGAGATTTTTAATAATTTTGTTTGCAAAAAAGAGGCAGAGATTCGATTGCCTGCTACTTTTAATAGATCGTCAATACGTGATATAATTTTAAAATTTGTATTATTTTTTAACTGTAAATTATCTCCCATAGCTATTGTTATATTGTTATATTCATCCAATAAAATAAATGAACTATCTTCGTGTTTTTTTATCTGTAATCCTGGATAACATTGATATATCTCATCTTTGGTGGGGTATCTATATGCAACGGAGGCGGTCTCGGTGCTGCCATAAATCTCACTCACACGAGTATTGAATTTTTTTTCAATTTCACAGGATAAACTTAACTCTAATTTATCCGTAGCAGAGATAACCTCTATAATATTTTTTGGCAAAAATGAGTTTTTTAAATAGGTTTTAAGATTAAAAGGAGTAGAGATAAGAATTATAGACAGTTTTGATTCTTCGCATATTTTTTGAATATCAGCCATATATATAAAACGATGAGAATGACAGATAAACTCGCTTATCAGAGGCCAAAAAATGCAAGTTTCCAAGCCGTACATATGTTGTGGCACAACGGTTGAAAGAATTAAATATTTTTTGTTATGTATTTTTAAAGACTGGGTTGCAAGATATGCCCTTGACATCATAAAAGAGAGATTATGACAAATGGGTTTAGGTTTGCCTGTTGTGCCAGAGGTGAATAAAATAACAATATTTTGTTTGCCTTTTATAACCCAGTTAAGATTATTTTCGGTGTTTTTTGATTTTTGATTTAATAAATTTACAATATCATCATCATAAAAAATAATTGAATTTTTATATTGTTTGATAACTTGATTTAAAAATTTTTTCTTTTTAAAAGCAGGCAAAAGATTGATATTTTTTTTTAAGGTGCTGGCAAAAAAAAGCACAGCAAATAAATATCTATCTTGACATAGGTTTATAATATATTTATGGTTTTGAAGGTGGGAGGCAATATGATTAATGTCGTGGATAAATTTTTTACTATCAATAAATTTATTTTGATAAAGAAAAAAATTATCAAATTTAGATAAATTTTGCTTTAAATCAAAGTCATTGTTTGGCATTATTATTAACAAAAGCAGTTAAAGTCTTTAAATCTTTAAAAACTTCTGGGGCATTTTTTTCATTTATTTCTGTATTGTATTCTTTTGATAACAACATAGATAATTCCAAAGCATCAATGGAGTCTAACCCCAATCCTTCGCCAAACAAAGGCTCATCTGGTTTTATGTCACCTGCTTCAACATCATCCAAACCCAAAGATTCAATAATAAAAGTTGCCATATCTTGTTGCATTATACTCATTGTCGCTATAATAATAAAAAACGAGCATTATACTGTGATACCTTTGCATAAATCAAGCACAATTTATAAAACAAATAGATTGCATATGTTTATAGCAAAAATTCGTCATCACGAGCGTAGCGAGGAACTCCAAAGGGAAATTACCATATTTCTCATTTTTGTTATAAAAATGCACTATCTTTTGCAGAGTAAAAACAAGCCCAAAAAAAACCCCGTCATTGCGAGGAATTCGCCACAAGGCGAAGACAGAAGCAATCCCATAAGGTGTGTGCGAAACCTGTAAACAAGACAGGATCCAAAGAGATTGCCGTGGCGGTTAATTGCCTGATGTTATATCGAGACCTTTGCATAATTTAAGCACAATTTATAACAACAATAAAATGCACCTATTTTATCAAAAAATTCGTCAAATAGCGGGCTATTTTCCTCATTTTTTAATAAAATATGCACTATTTTCTTATTATCCTAAATCGCACTTAAATTATGCAAAGGTCTCGTATCATTTTTCCGTCCGCCTCGCAATGACTGGCTTATTTTTTGTCTCATTACGATACAGAATCACAAATCTTGCAATATATCATCTATCTGTTTTTTAATCTCTGTGGCAGTTTGTAGGTTATTATAAATTACATAATCGGCAATTTTTTGTTTTTGGGCGAATGTGCTTTGGCTGTTGATGATCCTAAGTGATTTTTCTTCATTAAAATTATTTCTCTCATATAAACGTTTTATCTGGGTTTGTCTATCGGCTTGAATAACTATGATTTTATCAAACCTGTGCTGACCGCTTGTCTCTTGTAATAACGGCACGACAATTATAACTATTTTTGCCCCATCTTTTTCTAATTTATTTAATTTGCTGTTAGTTTCTTGCCATACCAAAGGATGAATTATTGATTCTAACTTTGTTTTTTGTAATGGGTCGGAGAATATAATTTTTGCAAGTTTTGTCCGGTCTATTTCTTGATTTTTATCTAATATTTCATAACCGAATAATTTTATAATTTCAAGATAACCTGCTTTATCTTTTTGGTATAAATCACCGACAATTTTATCAGCATCAATGATAGGTAAATTATAATCCTGCTCTAAAATATGACTAATAAAAGTTTTACCAGTTGCTATGCCACCTGTTAAACCGATTTTTATCATTTATGCAAAGGTCTCATTTTAAAAAAATAAGAATTGACATCGCAAAACATACCACAACTATGACAGGTTTAATCAATTTACTATTATATTTTATTGCCATATTAGCCCCAATGCTTGCCCCTATAATTTGTCCTGCCACCATAATCAAACCTAATTTATAATTTATATTGCCAAATAGGATAAAATAAGACAAAGACGAGATATTGCTTGTAAAGTTTAAAACCTTGACATAGGCTGTCGCTTGCAAGAGGCTCACACCATATAAACCGACAAAAGAAAAACCCATCAACATCCCAGCACCAGGCCCGAAAAAGCCATCATAAAAACCCAACAGAGAGGCAATCATTATACTAAATAACACATATGATACTTTTTTTGCGCGGTGAATATTTGCAGTTGACGGCATATATAAATAATAAAATCCGATAGTGATTAACATAAAAGGCAAGATGTTATTTAAAAAGCTCGCATCAACTTGCAAGGCATACCAACTGCCTCCAACCGAGCCTAATAATGTCATCAATATCATCAGTTTATTTTCTTTGATATTGACTATTTTTTTACGGATAAAATACCAAGAGGAGATAAGAGTGCCAAAACTTGCCTGTAATTTATTCGTTGCCAAGGCAGAATGCGGTGGCACACCAACTAACAACAAAGCAGGCAAGGTAATAAGCCCACCACCACCTGCCAGAACATCTACCCACGAGGCAACAAGGGCTATAAAAAATAAAAAAAGAGCGACTTCAAGGCTAAGATTAATATCCATAAATACGGTTATAGGGCGATTGAAACAAACTTACCTAATTTGCGATTTTTTTGCACCATGTCATACGGGAATACCTTGCCACTTATCGCAACATATACCCCATTTTTTAAACTTTGAATGGCACCTATCGCCAGACCGATATTAAAAATAGCATCAGATTCGATAAATTTTGCCGGCAAAAAAGAGCCTGTCAATACAATAGTTTTATTTTTAATAGTGGATAAAATTTGTGCCGTTTGAACCATCGTATCTGTGCCGTGGGTAATAAGAATATGCTCGCTTTGAGAGTTGAGTATTTTATTATAAATCATCTGTCTGTCATCATCATTAAGTTCCAAACTATCTTTTTTTAAAATACTCTCAATTTTGTAATCAAAGGATAATTTATACAGTTTAAGAATTGTCTCAACCATCGGCTCACCGATAGAGTAGTCATCATGGGCATCATAATAAACTTTGTCAATTGTGCCACCTGTGCCTATAATTTGTAAGTTTTGCATTGTAAAAATATAAATATAAAGATAAAATTATAACAAATAATAGTTTTTTATGTTGAATTAGATAATAAGATGCAAAAACATACCCGTCATAACGATAACGAGGCACGAAGTCCGTCACTGCGAGCGAGCTTGGCGAAACATGGCAGTCTCTTGGTTTGTTGTCGTGCTTCCAAGAGATTGCTTCGTGCCTCGCAATGACGGACAACCTCCAAGAGATTGCTTCGTGCCTCGCAATGACGGACAACCTCCAAGAGATTGCTTCGTGCCTCGC
>QNFE01000050.1 GCA_003645455.1 Gammaproteobacteria bacterium
AGAGACCTTTGCATAATTCAAGCACAATTTATAAAACACACAAAATGCGCCTTTTCATAGCAAAAATTCGTCAAAGGACTTGCCATTTTCCTCATTTTTGCTATAAAAATGCACTATTTTCTGTATTCTCTAAACGGCACTTGAATTATGCAAAGGTCTCTATAAAAGACACTATACAACATTTTATTAAAAATAAATTGCAAATTTTAGGTATTTTTTGTATAATATCGCCTCTTTTTATTTAAAATTTAATCCAATGCTCACATCTTCTAATATCACTATTCAGTTCGGCGAAAAACCCTTGTTTGAAAATGTCTCGGTAAAATTCGCAGCTGGCAACCGTTATGGTTTAATCGGTGCTAATGGCTCTGGTAAATCTACTTTTATGAAAATTTTATCAGGTGATTTGGATCCTACGGCAGGCAATATAAGCCTTGATGCAGGGCAAACCATGGCAACCTTAAAGCAGGATCAATTTGCCTACGAAGATGTTAATGTGCTTGATGCTGTTATTATGGGCGACGAAAAACTATGGGCGGTAAAACATAAACGAGATATGATTTATGACAAAGGTGCTGATATGAGTGATGAGGATGGAATTGAAGTTGCGCACTTAGAAGAAGAATTTGGCGAGATGAACGGTTATAGTGCCGAAGCTCGTGCTGGCGAAATTTTGCTCGGTGCTGGGATTGAAGAATCCTTGCACGACGGCAAAATGTCGGCGGTTGCCCCAGGTTGGAAGTTGCGAGTTTTATTAGCTCAAGCACTGTTTGCTAACCCTGATTTTTTGTTGCTTGATGAGCCTACTAACCATTTGGATATAAATTCAATTAGTTGGTTGGAGACAATTTTATTAAAAAGAAAATGCACGATGATAATAATCTCACACGATCGCCATTTTTTAAATACAGTGTGTACCCATATGGCAGATTTGGATTATGGAAAAATTCAACTATATCATGGCAATTATGACGAATATATGCAAGCCTCATCAGCTGCCAGATCACAAACTATTGCCGACAACGACAAAAAGAAGAAAGAAATTGCCCAATTGCAACAATTTGTCAGTCGTTTTTCTGCGAATGCCTCCAAATCAAAACAAGCAACATCACGCCAAAAACAAATTGATAAAATCACTTTGCAACACATAAAACCATCAAGTCGCAAGAACCCCTATATTCGTTTTGAACAACAAGAAAAACTTCATCGTAATGCTTTTACCGCTTTGAATCTCGCTAACTCATACAATGACGAGCCTCCTCTATTTAAAAATTTAAAAATAATTGTCGAGGCAGGGCAAAAAATTGCCGTCATAGGTCCCAATGGTGCCGGCAAAACAACTCTTTTAAAAACTATTATCAGCGAAAAACCTGCCACCTGTGGTGAGATTAAATGGGCAGAGAAAGCATCATATGGATATTTGCCTCAGGACAACCAAGAGGAATTTAAAGATAAAAATCAAAGCCTTACCGACTGGATATCACAATGGGGAAGAAAAGGAGATGACGATCAGGTTATCCGAGGCACCTTAGGGCGGATGTTGTTTTCAGGAGACGAGGTAGGAAAACCTGTAAAAGTCCTCTCAGGTGGCGAAAAATCAAGAATGTTGTTCGGAAAGTTAATTTTACAAAAAAACAATATTCTTATTTTGGATGAGCCTACCAACCACCTTGATATGGAATCAATTGAATCATTAAATAATGCTTTGGAAGATTATGAAGGCACAGTTATTTTTGTAAGCCACGATAGGACATTTGTAAGTTCTCTTGCTAACAGAATTATTGAATTTACCCCAGATGGTATCGTAGATTATGCGGGCAATTATGAGGATTACATAAAAAGCAAAAAATAAAAAGTGAAATAAAAACTTTTTTGTTATTAGTTATTTAGAGCCTTATTATGAATGTTATCATATCCTGCTCACGATGATGGGATTTTTAATTTTTGCCAGATGAGCCAAAACCGCCTTCGCCACGAGTTGTTGTTTTAAAGTCATCAACTATTTCAAATTGACTTTGGATAACAGGGATTATGACTAATTGGGCTATTCTATCGCCCTCTTGGATTGTAAAATCTTGATGCCCCCTATTCCAAATTGAGACGAATAATTGTCCTTGATAGTCCGAATCTATCAAACCTGTAAGATTGCCTAAAACTATACCGTGTTTATGTCCTAAACCAGAGCGAGGCAAGATTATAGCAGCATATTTGGGGTCGCAGACATAAATTGATAATCCGGTAGGGATTAAAACAGTTTGTTGTGCCTTGACTATAATTTTATCATCAATACAGGCTCGTAAATCCATGCCAGCAGAACCTGCTGTGGCATATTCAGGCAAGGCAATTGATGTGCCAACTCTTTTATCAAGAATTTTAAGTTGAATTTTCATATTTTTGTTTTCCTATTTTTGTTGTTTGTAAAGTAAAATCATTGTGTTTATTGTTTGTTGAGCGATTATGGTTTTTTTATTTTTGGGTAATTTTTTTGTTTCTTTACCATAAAAAAGAGTTACCGCATTATCATCACTTGCAAAACCTATATCTTTTTTACTAACATCATTAGCAACTAATAAATCTAATTTTTTGTTTTTGAGTTTTGCTGTGGCATTTTTTTGTAAGTTTTCTGTCTCCGCGGCAAAACCTACACAAAATGGACGGTCAGATAAACTTGCCACCTCTTTTAAAATATCTACATTAGGTTTTAACTCTATCTGTATGTTTTTATTAGTTTTTTTAATCTTATTTGTTGCAGGATTTACAGGGCTATAATCTACTACCGCGGCGACTGAAATAAAAATATCACAGGTTTTTATATTCTCCATAACTTTATTAAACATTTGTTCGGCGGTATTGATTTTGATTATTTTTAAGCGTTTTTTGCTTTGTTTGTCAATAGCAGGATTTGGTAAATTATCCGTTTTACCCTCCACGATTAAAACCTCTGCACCTTGATTTAAACAATCAGAAACAATCGCATATGCCATTTTACCTGATGAATAATTTGACAAAAATCGCACCGAATCAATCGGCTCAATTGTTGCCCCTGCGGTTATTATTATTTTTTTACCTTTTAAACCTTGTTGTTTTTTTTTGATAATTATTTTTACAACATCTTTAATCTCTGCCATTTTGCCAATTCCATATTCACCACAGGCAAGCGTATCTTTTATAGGAGCTATAAGATGGAACTTATTGTTTTTTAAGACTTTTTTGAGATTTTTTTGGACGATTTTATTGTGCCACATTTGAGTATTCATCGCAGGGGCGATATATATTTTGTCGGTATCGGCAGCTAATATTGTTTGGGTTAATAAGTTATCGGCAAAACCGCCTGATATTTTTGCCAGAGTATTAGCGGTCAATGGAGCAACAACTATAATATCCGCCCATCTTGATAAGTTAATATGCTCCAAACCTGTGCTATTATTATCGGTACAGAGTTGATTATGACTTAAAGTTTTAAGGGTCAGCTCACTGACAAAATCAAGAGCCGATGAGGTAGCAATAATTTTAATGTTTTTATTTTCTTGTTGTAATAACCGCAATAAATCCGCTACTTTATAAGCGGCAATTGATCCTGTTACACATAAAAGAATATTTTTCATTTTTATTTTCTGTTTTTCGTAAAATTGATATGCGCCCGAGAGGACTCGAACCTCTTGCCTCAACCTCCGGAGGGTTGCGCTCTATCCAGATGAGCTACGGACGCGCTTTGTTAGTTAATAATTGATAGTTAATAGTTAATAATTGCCTTTAAAAACAATATGTTATAAAACTATATCATCTCCTCGCCCTAAAACTATGCAAAAAAAACCTAAGCAACCACCAAACAAAAAAAGAATCCGTCATAACGAGGCGGACGAGAATAATTGATAATTGATAGTTAATAGTTGATAATTGCCTTTAAAAACAATATGTTATAAAATTAAGTTATTGCCTCGCCCCAAAACTATGCAAAAAAAACCAAACAACCACCAAACAAAAAAAGCATCCGTCATAACGAGGCGGACGAATAAAGCGATGCAAAACAAATAATAATCCGCCGTGGTTATCTCGTGTTATTATCCGTATACTGCCACAAGATTGCCGCGGCGGTTTAATTGTCTGATATTATATCATTTTTCCGTCCGCCTGTGCCATGACGAGACCTCTTTTTATGCCTCTCTTAAATTAGCTTGATATATCAATGGTTTATATTGAGGTAGCGGTAATTTATAATTCTTTTTTGCTGACTCTAAAAATATTTTCTTTGCTTCCAACACTTCTTGCAGTGCCTGTTGTGGAGTATCACCAAAAGCACAACAATGTTGCAGGTCTGGAATGTCGGCTATGTATCCTTCATCCTCGTTGCTATAAAAAATATTAATATGATAGTCTTGCATATTTTACTCCTGAAATTTTAAATTATTCGTTTCAACTATTTTGAGAAACTGCTTTATTTGATATGGTTTTGCTTCACCCTTAACATTTTGAATATTTATCATTTGTTTAATGTTTGGGTGTGTAAAAATATGATGGCTACCACTTATTCTATCTAATTTAAAGCCAAAACAACATACCAAACCCGTAAAATCTTACCATTTGACATTTTTTTTATTTTGTAAAATTCTAATAAGTAACTTTTTATTTTTCAAACCTTAATATCCAAAATATCAAAATTGACAATCGGTTTTGCACACAATATCTCCACAAAAACATATTTTATAATCATAACAATAGTTTAACATACTTTTATATGTTTATTGTTGTCATGACTCTTTTTAATATTTTCTCTTTTCAACCAGCCCATATTATACAAAATTTAAAAACTTGTTTTGTTTTTTTAACTCGTTCCCAAGTTCCAGATGTTGTAAGACAACTAAAACACCTAAACAACAATCACCAAACAAAAAAAGAATCCGTCATAACGAGGCAGACGAGAATAATTGAAAATTGAGAATGAATAATTGAGAATTAAAAACTCTATCCTAAATCTAAAAAAACCCGTCATAACGAGGCGGACGGATAAAACAATGTAGGGCAAATAATAATCCGCCGTGGTTATCTCGTGTTATTATCCGTATACTGCCACAAGATTGCCGCGGCGGTTTAAATGCTTTATATTACATCATTTTTCCGTCCGCCTCGCAATGACGAGAACTCTTTTTTGAGTTTGTTTTCGCCCTGTCCGACTGCGATAAATAGTTATTTCATACCCTCTTGACGATGGGAATGAGTCAAATAATGGATAATGGATAACGTATAATTCTCAATTATCAATTTTCAACTCTCAATTAAATCAAATTCCTCGCAATAATTCGTTAATACCAACTTTGCTAAGAGTTTTGGCATCAACAGTTTTAACAATTACAGCACAATATAAGCTATATTTGCCGTCTTTTGATGGGAGGTTTCCTGCAACTACGACAGAGCCTGCGGGGATTCTGCCATAGGTTATTTCATCTGTTTGACGATTATATATTCTGGTGCTTTGTCCGATATAAACTCCCATTGAGATTACTGATCCCTCTTCTACTATTACCCCCTCCACTACCTCTGACCTTGCGCCGATAAAACAATTATCTTCAATTATCGTAGGAGATGCTTGCAATGGCTCTAATACTCCACCAATTCCAACACCACCTGATAGATGCACATTTTTGCCAATTTGTGCACACGAGCCGACAGTCGCCCAGGTGTCCACCATTGTGCCACTATCAACATATGCACCAATATTGATAAAAGATGGCATTAAAACTGTGTTTTTAGCAACAAAACTGCCAGATCGCACTACGGCATCTGGCACAACTCGCACGCCGTCTTTTTGAAAATCTGCGATAGAATATGAGGCATATTTGTTATCAACCTTATCATAAAATTTGCTATATCCTGCCTCCATTATCCGATTTTCTTTGATTAAAAAAGACAATAAAACGCACTTTTTTACCCATTCATTGACTTGCCATTGTCCGACACTTATCCTATCGGCAACTCTGATTTTACCTGCATTTAGCTCTGATATAGTGTTATTTATCGCATCTTTGACGTCCGATGTTACATTTTGTGGATTTATATTGGAGCGGTTTTCAAATGCTTTTTCAATAATATCTATAATATTTTGATTCATCACAAGTATTCCTTAAAAAATAAAAAATGTTAATTATAACAAAATTATTAAAAATATTTTACATAAATTGGTAAAATTGACATTTTTATTACAATATATTTTTTATGGTCAATCAGAGCAGCTTTACCGCCGTTGAAAAAAAGGCATCAATGTCTTTGTCGTTAATTTATGGCACCAGAATGTTTGGGCTTTTTTTAATCTTTCCTGTTTTCGCTATCTATGCAAAGGATATGGCAGGAGCCAGCCCTCTTTTAATCGGTTTTGCTTTGGGGGTATATGGCTTGTCGCAATCCATCTTGCAAATTCCATTTGGAGTATTGTCTGATAAATTAGGTCGCAAAGTGATGATAAGTGTCGGGCTGGTGCTTTTCATTATTGGCAGTATAATTTGTGCACTCGCTGATAATATCTATTGGATTATTATAGGGCGTGCTGTGCAGGGCTCGGGGGCTGTGGCTGCCGTCATTATGGCATTGGCTGCCGACTTAACCGCCGAACATAACCGCACAAAAATTATGGCTTTTATCGGCATTTCTATCGGTATCTCTTTTGTGTTATCCTTGATTGCAGGTTCATTTTTAGCCCCCATCATCGGTGGTTTAGCTGGTTTGTTTTATTTAACAGCAATTTTGGCTCTGATCGGGCTTATTATTTTATGGTGGGTGGTGCCGAACCCTAAAAAAAGCTCTTTTCATAGGGACGCCCAGCCTGTCGCCTCACAACTTTGGCAGATGTTTAATCATCCACAATTATCACTTTTGAATGTTAGTATTTTTTTATTACATATGACATTAAGTAGCCTATTTTTAATCGTGCCTCATCTTATGATGCAAGCGGGTTTATTGCAAAATGATTTTTGGCAAGTTTATGCGGTCGTGATGGTGCTTGCTATAATTTTTATGATGCCTTTGATTATTATTGCCGAAAAATACGGCAAGATGAAATTAGTTTTTATGGTATCTATCGCTTTACTTGGCATGGCAGTTTATATTTTGCAACTCTCATTCGCCCAGATAATTATAGTATATGTCGCTTTGAGTTTATATTTTACAGGTTTTAATGCCATTGAATCAATTTTACCATCATTAGTATCACGAATTGCCCCGAGCGACAAAAAAGGCTCGGCGATGGGGATTTATACCACTTTTCAATTTCTTGGCAGTTTTGCAGGTGGCGGTTTTGGTGGTTTTTTATTAGGATTGGGAGATTTTTATTTATTTTCGTTTTTAATGTTAATCACAACTTTATGGGTTTTGTTATTAGGATTTTATATGCAACACCCAAAAATGATAAGCTCGGCATTATTTAAGATCAAAAGCAAAGCCAGAAAAGGCGATATATTAAAATTCACAGGAGTTGTAGAGGCAACAATCAACAGATCAGAAAAAATCGCCTATTTAAAAGTTGATAACAAAACATTCAAAAGACAAGATTTTATTGATAAATTTGTTTAAGGTATCTCTGAATAACCGGACAAAATTGGAATTGGTGCATAAGCTACCGCCAATAATTCCTATGCATTCCCATCGTCCAGAGACTGTGAAATAACTAATTTTTGCCTTACTTCCAAACTATGTGTTCCAATCGCGGACAATGGGAAATAGTCATGTATTTTAAAAAAAAACCGCTAAAATATTTTAAATATTGTAAAATATCAATTTTTTATTAAATTAAAAGACTTATGAAAGGTGAATTATCAGCAATTATCAAAAAAGATGGTAGTTGGTGGATAGGTTGGATAAAAGAAATTCCAGGTGCCAACGCCCAAGAGAGAACAAAAAAAGAGCTGTTAATATCCTTGAAAGAGGTTGCTATTGATATTTTAGATATTCACAGCAATACAGCAAAACAACAAGCAAAAAATTCTTTTGAAGAGGTTGCTATTGCAATATGAAAAGGAATGTGTTATTAAAACACTTGCATAAAAATAGTTGTGTTTTATTAAGAGAAGGAGGCAGGCATTCCATATGGCAAAACACAACTAACAACAAAATATCGGCAATTCCACGACACAATGAAATTAAAGAATTTTTATGTTATAAAATCTGCAAAGATTTGGAAATAAACCGCCCATAAATTTATGCATTCACATCGCGTAGAGAGTGTGAAATAACTAAAATTTACACAGTTGCCGAACAAAAAAACAAACCTCGTCATGGCACAGGCGGACGGAAAAATGATGTAAAATCAGGTAATTGAACCGCCGTGGCAATCTCTTGAGGGATAACGGACACCCAAAGAGATAACTGCGGCGGTTAATTGCCTCGTGTTCCTATTTATTTACCGTCCGCCTCGTTATGACGGATTATTTTTTGTTCGGTGGATGAGTTATTTCACAGTCTCCGCATGATGGGAACGAGTCACAAACCAAAATTCAAATTATTTTTTGATATTATGTTATGATTCGTTTTTTTATTTCAAATTTTGATATGTTAAAAACTATATCTGTTAATAAAGCCCGCAAAAACATAGATAATCTTGTTAAGGAAGCTCTGTTCAACTGCGATAATCATTAAAACAGCCACTTTATACTTACTTGCAATTTTTTAAAAAAGCCCACAGAACCTTGCTATAATGGGCTTTTAAAAAAAATCACAATTAAGCACAAATTGACTATTTTTCTAATCACCGCAGTTAAACAGAGCTTCCTTAATGGAAGTGCATTATCAAGTCAGCCAATTTTGATTATGGGTAGCAAAAATAATGCCGTTATGATATCACAACAAGACTACTCTGCTATTGAAGAGACGATTTATTTAAACTCAATCCCCAGGTTATCAAAATCAATTCAAGAGATGATGCAAGCCCCAGATGATGAATTTAGCCAAAATATTAGTTGGTAAATGTATAAAATCCTTTTACTAATCCTCCTCCATATGAAAAGTTGGTTGGAAATTTGACGGGCTCCTATTCAAGGCGAATAAATATCCAACATAGAATCGTCTATCAAATAAACAAACCTGAAAAAATAGTTCGCATCTTGCGAATGTGGTCTCATTATGAATAAAAACAAGGGGTTGCAACACTTTGTTCTTACTAAAAAAGATTTGTTTCGGTAATTTTATCCTGCAACATCTTCCTTATATTCAGTTATCTCCCCTGCCATTTTTTTTAATTTTTTAAAATCATCAGTTGAAAGATAAGCTCCAAGTTGAAAATTTGTTATTCCTATGATTTTGGGGGTTTAATTTACCCCTTTCAAGGGGGCAAAATCTGTGATTTTGGGGGTTTGGTTTTTACAACAAAAATGAATTTTCCTGTCTAGTCGGCTTGCAAGATGACGAGACTATAAAATGTCCGTATGCCACAGCATCTCTTGACAAAATTATAATGAGACCTTTGCATAATTCAAGTGCGATTTAAAATAATAAAAAAATAGTGCATATTGTATTAAAAAAAGAGGAAAATAGCCTGCTATTTGACGAATTTTTTAATAGAATAGGTGCATTTTATTGTTGTTATAAAGTGTGCTTGAATTATGCAAAGGTCTCATAGTATCCGCTTTTTTGCTCTGACTATAATGATACCGCCCTTTGTTTTGGGTGCATATATCTTTTTTTATGTAGCTCACAAAAGCCTCCTCATTTGGAAACCATAACTTTTGTTTTGTCGCTATGTCCGTAAATTAAAATCTTCATAATTGCTCCTATAAAAAATAAAAAAATGCCCCCAAAATTAGAGCAGTTATTGTTTGCCATAATTTGCTTGGTGTTTTTTTAGTGTTTAAATATATCTATCAAATGTTCTCAAAGTTTTGTTTATTTGGTTTGTGGTAAATGTTGGTTTGTATGTTAATTTGTCTCGCATCTCCTGTTTAATTGATTTAGCACCTCTCCTTTTTTTATCTTTGTTTGAGTTTAAATTTTGAATCGCTTTTATATATTCTTTTTCAAGTTCATAAAAAATTTTTATTTCTTCGAGGTATATACGACTACGTTTTGTGATAACTTTTAATTTGTTCTTTTCTTTATTGCCTGCATAAGCAAAATATGCCACAATCAATGCCACGACAATTGAAGCACCAGCAGTTATTATGTTAGTTATAATGATATCGCTCATGTTTTATCTCCTAAAAAATCAATAATTTCCATTTCTTTTTCATCCCTCTCTTTTGTTAGTTTCATATATTTATTGTTTTCTTTGTCGCTTAAGTTTCCAAATTTTTCCTCTTCGCTGATTTTAAAAAAGAATTTTCTCCAATTTTCGCAACACTTAAAATAGTCATCTATTAGTGTCAATAAATCCTCATCTTGCTTTGCGATGTAATTCAAAATTTCATCATATTTTTTATCTTTATAATTTTGTATTTTTAATTTTTTTGCT
Organism: Gammaproteobacteria bacterium; assembly: GCA_003645455.1. Lineage (GTDB taxonomy): Bacteria > Pseudomonadota > Gammaproteobacteria > QNFE01 > QNFE01 > QNFE01. The sequence goes on from QNFE01000050.1 coordinate 10,430, forward strand.
ACGACACATGCAACAAATGTTTTTTTACTATCCATCCATAATTTCAATTTATCTATTTTTTTGTCTTCGTCATTCATTGTTTTTGCCTCCTAAAAAAAATTAAAAAAATGTCCCAAAATTAGGACGGTTATTATTCGCAATAATTTGCTAATTTTTTTCTTTTCTCTGCCATGAATATTGCCTCACAAATTGAAGTTCTTTTGTGTCAAATGCTCTTTTGTCTTTGTCTATGACTTTTTTTAATAACCAGCCTGCATCTATTCCAGCCTGTTTAACAGGATCTTTAGCCCCAGCAGTTCTATGTTTGGTATAAAGAACCATTAGCGGTGTTCCTTCCCATTCAAAATTATCACCACCCACCAAATCTCTTAAAGAAAACCAATCGGACTTATGATTTTTACACCAACCATACACAGCTCCTTGTAAAAAATCAGTTATTCTTTGCTCTTCAATATTTGTTATTCCCGAAACATCTCTTAAAGTTTGTTTTGTTGTAAATGCCATAATAGAACTCCTTTAAATAAAATTAACTACAAAATATGGCGCAATTGCCATTTTTTCAAAAAACAGGACTCTAAATAATTATCGTCCCACAAAACAAACATCATATTTGATGTTTGCACTCAATGCCACAGCAAAATTTTTTAAATATTAAGCCGTAGCAAAAAATTCTTTAATACAAATAAACTGCACCTGATTTGCTGGCAGAATTATCTGTTTGGTCACCATTTATTCCTGTTGCATTACTATCTTCGCCATCACTACCCACAGCAAGAGTGCTACCATCACTACTTAATGTCATAGATAAACCAAAAGAATCACCTGCACCTGTATTGCTGGCTTTGATATAGTTTTGTTGAGTCCAAGTTATGCCTGCACGAGTAAAAACATAAACTGCTCCTGCATCACTGGCAGAATTATCGCTTTGATTTCCGTTGATACCTTTCGCATTACTATCTTCTCCTGTTGCCCCCACAGCAAGAATATTACCATCAGCATTTAATGCCACAGATGAGCCAAAATAACCTGAATTATTACTGGATTTGATATAGGCTTGTTGTTCCCAATTTATATCTGTCCGAATAAAAACATAAACTGCTCCAGAAGTATGGCTTTCTTTATATGCACCAATAGCGAGAGTGTTGCCATCATTACTTGTTGCCACAGAATAACCGAAATAATCATCTGTACCTGCATTGCTGGCTTTTATGTAGGCTTGATAGCTCCAAGTCGTGCCAGATCTAATATATACATGAACCGCGCCTGCATTATCGGCAGAATCATTTATTATACTGCCATTGCTATCATCTCCTATTGCCCCCACAGCGAGAGTATTGCCATCAGAGCTTAATGTCACAGATGAGCCAAGTTTATCATGTTCACGATATTGAGGATTAAGGAGTCTTGTGTTGTATTGTTGAGTCCAGCTTGTATCGGATCTAACAAAAACATAAATCCATCCTATATCATAATAGTGATTGCTTCCATTTGTCCAATTTGTGTATGGTGCACCGACAGCGAGAGTGTTGCCATCATCATTTAATGCAACAGATCCGCCAAAATAATCATATGCATCAGTGTTGCTGGCTTTGATATAGGCTTGTTGAGTCCAAGTTATGCCTGCACGAGTGAAAACATAAACTGCTCCTGCATAAGAGGCAGAATTATCACCTTGGTCACCATTGATGCCAGTTGCATTGCTGTCTTCTCCTCTTGCACCCACAGCGAGAGTGTTGCCATCGGCACTTATTGCTACAGACGAACCAAACCAATCATATGCATCAGTATTGCTGGCTTTTATATAGGCTTGTTGAGTCCAAGTTAAACCTGTGCGAGTGAAAATATAAACTGCTCCTGATGAAAAGGCAGAATTATCTGTTTGGTCGCCATTTATTCCTGTTGCATTGCTATCTTCGCCATCACTACCCACAGCGAGAGTCCTGCCATCACCACTTATTGCTATAGATTCACCAAAATAATCATTGATGCCCGTATTACTAGCTTTAAAATATCCTATTGCCTCTTTTAAATTACCGCTTACTGATAATTCGTCTGAGTCATAACAAGTTGCACCAACACAGGCTTGGATTATATATTTTGCATTTACCCTGTTGTATAATGCCACTATATGCTGATAGGTTTCTATTCCGGGATTTATCGTAGCGATTTCAACAAAACCAGATGAACCGTCTTTGTTTTCCATTAGTTTATAACTTGTTGCCCCTGCAATATCGCTCCAGTTAAATTCAAATATTTTGGTAGGTTTTAAAGTGAGAGATAAATCGGCAACTTTGGGGGTTATGGTTAAACTATAAGTTGCATTGTTTGAGGCATTATAAATATCATCCGTTTGTTTGGTGGCAGTTATTGTTGTTGTGCCTACTTTTAAAATGTGAATTTGATTGCTGACAATGCTTGCGACACTTGTGTCTGATGATTGCCAGATAATTGTGCCTGCGCCGTCTCCTCCTGTTGTAGGAAACACAAAATCGGCATCTGCGGTTGTTTTGGCAGAGCCTGTTATGGCGAGTGTTGATTGATTAACCTTGTTTATAGTAAGGCTATAATCATCACTTACAGAATTATAATTATCATCGCCTGCCATTGTGGCTGTTATTGTTATATTGCCTGCTTTTAATATATCAATTTCGCCTGAATTATTTATTGTGGCAACAGATGCGTCGGATGATGCATAACTTATTGTGCCTGATGTTGTGCCGCCTGTGACGGTTTGGGTCGTAAAATTGCTATCTGTGGCATTTTTTACTACATCAGAGCCTGCATTTAAAACGGCTTGGTTTGCTTTGCTTATGACAAGATTATAACTTGCCTCGTTTGAGATGTTATAAATATCATCCGTTTGTTTGGTGGCAGTTATTGTTATTGTGCCTGCTTTGATGATATGGATTAAACCTGTTGTGGTGTTTATTGTGGCAATGTTTGTATCTGTCGACACCCAAGATAAAGCACCTGTGCCGTCTCCTCCTGTTGTGGCAAAAGTAAAGTCTGAATCGGTTGCCGTTTTAGCAGAGCCTGTGATTGACAGAGTGCCTTGGTCGGCTTTGTTGATTGTCAAAGTATAATTATCACTTACTGCATTATAAATATCATCTCCTGCCATAGTGGATGTTATTGTTATCTCGCCTGATTTTTTGATTGTGCCGATTTTGCCGTTACTATCAATCTCTGCTATATCTGTGTCTGATGATTGATAGGTTATGCTCTCGCCTGATGAGCCACCTGTGGCAGTTTGTTGAAATGTTGTGTTGGTGGTTATGATAGTTTGGTTAGAACCTGCCTCTAAGGCGGACTGGTTTGCTTTGTTGATGGTTAAATTATAACTTGCTTGATTGGATATGTTGTAGTTATCATCGGTTTGTTGTTGGGCTTTGATGGTAACTGTGCCTGCTTTGATTATATGTAATTTATTATCTACTATGCTTACTATATCAGTATCATCTGAACTCCAGATAATTGTGCCTGTGCCATCGCCTCCATTTACTGCAAAAGTGAAGTCTAAATCGGTTGCCGTTTTGGCGGAGCCTGTGATTGACAGAGTGCTTTGGTCGGCTTTGCTTATGACAATGCTGATGGTTTTATCGGATGTGCCTGTGGCATTTTTGGCTGTTATTGTTATCTCGTGGGGCGATTGTGGGACGGTTAGGTTTGCTGTGCCGGTTATTTGGCAGTTGTCGTCTTTTAACTCTAATACTAAATCTTTTAAATCATCTGTTGTGTTGCATTCTGCTATTTTGCCACCGCTGTTGGTTGTGGTATAGGTTGGGATTGCATTGTTATATGTGGTGGTTATATTAGCTACGGATGTGCTGATATCTGGGGATTTTAGAGTATTTTCAGTAGTTTCATTTACCCCCCCCCCCCCCCCCTCTTTGGAGAAACAACAATAACCCCAACCCCCGCCCCCCCCCACGCGGGGCCATGGGGTGCTGGAGGCAGGG
>QNFE01000051.1 GCA_003645455.1 Gammaproteobacteria bacterium
GATTCTTTAACATTGTATTGATTTTTTGCCAGTTGATTATTTTATGCACATCATCTAATTCATTGAGGCATTTATGTTTAACTAACATGGCATCAGCAATGAGTGTTGTGCGGTGTTTTTCCAAGACATAGTATTTGATTTGTAAAAGTTAAGAATGTTTGTTATTATAACATTTTTTATTTAATTATGCAAAGGTCTCATTATATTCTTTTAACTTGCCGGATTGTTGCGCTTATGATTGGGATTCGCCATGTAAAAAATATAAAAGAAGCATATGATAGCACAATTCTTGGTAATAAAATTATTTATTTGTTGCTATCAAAGCCTGTCCTAAGGATAAACCGCCGTCATTAGATGGGGCTTGCGAGGGAGTTAAAACATTTAAATCATTTTGTTTTAAACTTCTAATTATTTTGGTAAGTAATAATTTATTTTGCCACATTCCACCTGATAAAACTATATTTTTTATGTCGTGTTTTTGGCTTTGTTTTATTGTCATTTTAAGGATTGATTCTGAGATACATAATAAAGCTTTGGCTGCCATTATTTGGGTTGATTTTTTTTGTTTGCTGTCCTCTAATAACCCTTGCCATAAACCTTGCCAGTTTATTATATTATCTTTGATATCTATTTTATATCCTTGTATGTTTTTATCAAAAAAATATTTTTCCGCTTGTGTTTGTAGGTTCATCGCAGCCTGGGCTTCAAAGTGGATTTTTTCACGATTTAAATTTAAAAAACCTGCAATGGCATCAAATAATCTGCCGGCTGATGATGAGAGTGGGCTGTTAATTTTTTGCTCTATCATCTGTTGCATATTTTTGATAGGTTTGGTTTGGAGGAATTTTATAATTTCTAAGTCGGCATATTTTTTTGTCATCTCTTGCCAGTTGTTATTGCTGTTTTGATAGAGATAGGCAAAAGTATTGCGCCAAGGTTCATAAGAGGTGGCATCTCCTCCCACTAATGGCACAGGAGCAAAATGGGCAACTCTTTGATAATTTTTATAATTAAAAAGCATAAATTCCCCACCCCATAAAGTGCCGTCATTATCACCGCCATAACCCAAGCCGTCCATCGCAACTCCTAAGTATTTTGTGTCATTATTAGCTTTTTTGTGTTCTGATAAAACAGAGACTAAGTGAGCATGATGATGTTGAGTTTTAATAAGTTTGATTTTATGTGCTGATTTTTCCACTAATGAGGTAGCGAATTTGGTCGAGATATAATTAGGATGTTTATCACAGGCGATTTTTTTGATTTTAAAATCATATAATTTTTGATATAGTTTGATGTTGTGTTGTAAATTTTCATAGGTAGCATAGTTATTCAAATTTCCCGTATGAGAGCTTAGAATTGCTGTGCCATTTTTAATCAAACAAAAAGTATTTTTTTTGTCGCCACCTATTGCTAATATTCCATCAGATTTTTTAAAATCATCGTGTAAATCAATCGGCAATGGCGCAAAACCACGAGCACGGCGAATAATTGTTGAATTATTATTTATAACCTCCATCACCGAATCATCGGCACGGTTGATAATTTTGCGATCATGAATTAAAATAAAATCGGCAATAGAGGCAAGATTATCCAAGGCTTGTGAGTTTTTTATAATTTGCGGATTATCGGCAATATTAGCCGAGGTATAGATGAGTGGATTATCAATTTGTCTCATTATAATATGATGCAAAGCTGTTGAGGGCAGGCAAAAACCATATGAATTTGATTCAGAAGAAATTAAATCTGAGAGTTTATTTTGGAAGGTTTTGGTTTTTTTTTGTAATAAAACTATCGGGGAGCTTATATGTTGTAATAAATCTTGTTCTTTGTTGTTGATATGGGCACATTTTTTTATCATCTTTATATCTTTTGCTAACAACCCCAAAGCTTTGGCATATTTTTTTTTGCGTAATCGCAAACTTTTGACTGCCAGATTAGAGGTAGCATCCGCACATAGAGTAAAACCACCCAGCCCTTTGATGGCAACTATTTTACCCTGTTTTAAAAATTCAATTGTCTGGGAAATTGCCTGATTTTTGGTGGCAATTTGTAGCGTTTTATTGTCATATAAAAAAACTTGCGGACCGCATTTGGGGCAGGCATTAGGTTGGGCATGAAACCTGCGGTTTTGGGGGTCATCATATTCGCTCTGACAAGAATCACACATAATAAATTTTGCCATACTGGTGTATTTACGATCATAAGGGATTTGTTGAATAATAGAAATTCTCGGGCCGCAATTGGTGCAGTTGGTGAAAGGATATAAATAACGATGATTATTTTTATCAAAAACATCATCTAAACAGTCAGAGCAAGTTATGGCATCAGAGGGAAGATTAGTCAAAGCCTCGCCTAGGATGCTTTTAATAATTTTAAAACTTTTTAGATTTTTAAAATCATCCGTTTTATTATCATCTATTTTTTTAGTAATAATTTTATCAATTTTCGCCAAGGGTGGACATAATGATTTTATTTGTTGACAAAATTCCTTGATGGTTTTTTTATCCGTCCGGATCTGAATTAAAACCCCTTGATTGTCGTTGCGAACATTACCTATGATATGATATTTTTTAGCAAGTTGCCAAATAAAAGGGCGAAAACCTACCCCTTGGACAACCCCTTGCACTCGGATTTGATAATAAGAGTTATGCGGCATCCAAACCTTTGGTATGGGTAGCATTGATACGATACAATAACTCGGCAAAAGGAATTAACCTCTCATCTACCTGTTCAATAACTTTGATAAAATCTAAATCATCTTTGCCCCAACAATATTCATTATTCAACATTTGTTGGTGAATATCATCTATTGGTTTTTTTAATCTATCAATAAAAGAGGCAACCTCTCCCATTGATTCTTCGTCATATTCCATTGTAGCTCGTAAATCTTCAATCTCAAGTAAAGCAGATTTAATAAGATCAATATATTCCGCGCTATTTCTTGCTCTTTGTGCCATATTTTGTTTTTTTTCTAAAAAAGAGTTATAATAGCAAATTTTTATATTTAATTTTTAAAAATGCAAACAATTACTACCGCTCTCACTTTTGATGATGTTTTACTGCAACCTGCCTATTCTAATGTTCTGCCATCACAGACTAATTTAAAAACCAGACTTAGTAAGAATATAACTTTGAATATTCCGCTAATATCGGCGGCGATGGATACTGTGACCGAAGCAAAATTATCAATCGCAATGGCACAAGAGGGTGGTATCGGCATAATTCATAAAAACTTTTCAATCAAAAGACAAGCTGATGAGGTGCGAAAGGTTAAAAAATATGAGAGCGGAGTTGTTAAAGACCCCATCACCATTGAATATAATGCAACTATATCTGATGTTATAAATCTTATGACAAAAAATAAAATCTCTGGGGTGCCAGTTTTAAAAGGCACAGATTTAATCGGTATTGTAACCCGCCGTGATATTCGTTTTGCTCAAAATTTAAATGCTCCAATTGAAACTGTGATGACTCCCAAACACAAACTTATCACCGTCAAAGAAGATGCGAGCCAAGATTTAATCGTCAAACTATTACACGAACATAGGATTGAAAAATTACTGATGGTGGATGATAATTTTCATCTGTTAGGTTTAGTCACCGTCAAAGATATTCAAAAGAAAACTGATAACCCTAATGCTTGTCAGGATAAATTCGGACAATTGCGAGTAGGAGCAGCCGTTGGCACGGGGGACGAGACGAACGACAGGGTCGCAGCCTTGGTTGAGAACGGAGTTGATGTCATTGTAGTTGATACAGCTCACGGTCATAGTCAAGGAGTGCTTGATAAGGTGCAATGGATTAAAGAGAATTATTCACAAATTGATGTAATCGGAGGCAATATCGCCACAGCACAGGCGGCTTTGGATTTAGTTGCAGCAGGAGCTGATGCTGTAAAAGTTGGCATAGGTCCTGGCTCAATTTGCACCACCAGAATGGTCGCAGGAGTCGGCGTGCCACAAATTACGGCGGTGTCAGATGTAGCAAAAGCTTTGCTGGATAAAAATATTCCATTTATCGCTGATGGTGGCATTCGTTATTCAGGAGATATGGCAAAAGCATTGTGTGCAGGTGCCAGCTCGGTTATGCTCGGTGGCATGTTCGCAGGCTGTGAAGAGGCGCCAGGCGAGGTGGAGTTATACCAAGGTCGCTCATATAAATCCTATCGTGGAATGGGCTCAATTGCTGCTATGAAAAAAGGATCATCAGACAGGTATTTTCAAAAATTATCAGAGAATAGTCCTGAAAAATTAGTGCCAGAGGGCATCGAGGGACGCGTACCATATAAGGGACAGCTACAACAAATAATTCACCAATTACTGGGAGGATTAAGATCAAGTTTAGGATATATTGGTTGCCCTGATATAAAAACGGCTCATAAAAATGCTAGATTTGTCAAAATAACGAATGCAGGAATTAAAGAATCTCATGTGCATGATGTTTCTATCACCAAAGAGGCTCCAAATTATAGAGTTTAAAGATGTTATTTAAGCTTAACCCCAAAGTTTTTCAATCTTATAATATTCTCTGATATCGCGACCCATTATATGCACCACAATATCACCAAAATCAACAAGAACCCAGTCACTATTTTGTTGAATACCATCAACTCCTATAACTTCAATTTTATGTTGTTTTGCACTGTTATATAGATTTTTACCAATTGCTTTTACATGGGTAGTTGACCTGCCACCTGCGATTATCATCATATCCATAATATCAGATTTTTTGCTAATATCAATGCAGATAATATCAAAGGCTTTATTGTCCTCTAATATTTCTTTAATAATTTGCTGTTTATTTTTCATATTATTCATATAAATTATTCTCCTTAATATAGTTGTGAATTATGGTTGGTATATAGGATAGTACACTTTTTTTGTTTTTCAATGCCTCTCTTATTTTTGCAGAGGAGATGTCTGTTATATTTTTTTTGATAATTGTAGCTGGAATACTAATATTTCTTATATTTATATTTTTTCTTTTAAAAACCAAAAGCCGGACTTTTTTTAATATTTCTCTGTATCTATGCCATTGATGAAAATTAAGATAAGAATCTCCACCCATAACAAGATATAAAACAGAGTTATTATTTTCTTGTTGTAACTTCTCTATCGTTTTGATTGTCCATGATTTATCGTTATTTTTAGCTTCAATATTATTAATATTTATATTTTTACTATCTTTAAATAATATTTTTAACATCTTTAATCTATCTGTATAGTCGGCATAAATAAATTCTTTATGAGGAGGGTTGAATGTAGGAATAAGTTGAATTTTGCTAAATTTATTCATTTTTTGTAAACAATAAATTATCTCTATGTGTCCGTTGTGCACAGGATCAAATGCTCCGCCATAGATAGCAATGTTTTGTATCTCTTTATTCATCAAGAGCGGATTTGCCCCTCTCCTAACACAATATATTTTTGGCAAGTCAAGCCTTTTAAGCCAACCGGACCTCGGACATGTAATTTATCTGTGCTGATGCCTATCTCTGCCCCCAGACCATATTCAAAACCATCGGCAAAAGCGGTTGAAGCATTTACCATTACCGAAGATGAATCTACTTTTCTTAAAAAATCGTTTGATTTTTGATAACTGTTTGTAATAATTGAATCTGTATGGTGTGAGCCATATTTGTTGATATGCCAAATCGCCTCGTCGATATTTTTAACTATTTTAATTGAGATAATGGCTGCAAGATATTCGGTTACCCAGTCTTCATTTGTGGCTTTTTTAATATCAAGCATTGATAGGGTTTGTTTGCAACCTCTCATCTGGACGTTTTTAGCCTTATATATTTTATATATATCTGGCAAAAAATCAGTGGCGATATTTTGATGCACCAATAAAGTCTCCAAAGCATTACAAACTCCATACCGCCGAGTTTTAGCATTATCGGCGATTTTAAGAGCCATTTGTTTATCATAATTATCATCAACATATAAATGACAAATGCCATCTAAATGTTTTATAACTGGAATTGTAGAATTACGGTTTATCCGTTGAATAAGTCCTTTGCCACCACGGGGAATTATAATGTCAATATATTTACTCATTTTTAACATTTCTCCTACGGCATCTCTGTTAGTAGTGGTTATAAGTTGCACGATATTTTGATCTAAATCTGCCTGTTTCAAGCCCTCTTGAATGCAGAATAAAATCGCTTTGTTTGAATGAATTGCCTCTGATCCGCCGCGTAAAAGGACGGCATTGCCTGATTTAATACAAAGCGAGGATGCATCTGATGTGACATTAGGGCGAGATTCATAAATAATACCGACCACTCCCAAAGGAGTTGTCATTTTGCCTAATTTTATACCAGATGGTAAGTATTTCATCCCATCAATTGAGCCTATGGGGTCTGGTAAATCTATAATCTCTTTTATGCTTTGAATCATTGATTTTATTGTGTTTTTATCAACTTTTAATCTATCAATCAAGGCATCCGACAATCCCTTTTTTTTGCTAACAATTAGATCTCTTTGATTTTCACTTATTAAAAAATCTGCTTCCTTGTCAAATATTTTGATAATATTCTTTAAGGCTTGATTTTTTTGGTTGGTATCCGCATAAGAGATAACAGATGAGGCAATTTTGCTATCTTTACATGTTTTTAAAATATATTTTTGGAGCTCCATTGTATTGATGGTTGATAAAAAGTGCCACTATAACAAAATTTTTAAAAAATTATATTTTTTTATTGTTGATGGGATATGCTGATTTATCCAAAGATATTTCTTAATTTATTTTGTTGGGTAATCCCTTGCTTTTTCACCGATATATAGTTGTCTTGGTCTACCTATCCTATGTTCGTCTTTTGATAACATTTCTAACCAATGGCTTATCCAGCCGACATTACGTCCCATAGCAAAAATTACAGTGAACATATTTAACGGGATTCCGATTGCTTTTAATATTATTCCTGAATAAAAATCAACATTAGGATAGAGTTTTCTTTGCTTGAAGTAATCATCCTGGAGGACTTTTTGCTCTAATTCAATTGCTAGATCAAAAAGTGGTTTATCCTTGGTATCTAATTTGTCTAATATTTTATAACAATGCTCTCTAATTATTTTTGCTCTTGGATCAAAATTTTTATAAACTCTGTGACCAAAACCCATCAATCTAAAATTATCTTTTTTGTCTTTTGCTTTATTGATGTAATAATCAATTGATTTTCCTGTCTGCAATATGTGGCTTAACATTTTTATTACCGCTTCATTGGCCCCACCGTGAGACGGACCCCAAAGCGAAGAAATTCCTGCTGCGATACAAGCAAATGGGTTGGCACCAGAGCTCCCTGCAAGACGAACTGTCGAGGTGCTAGCGTTTTGTTCGTGATCGGCATGCAGGATTAAAATAAGATCCAGTGCTTTAACAGTATCCTCATCAACGACATATTTTTCTGTGGGAACTCCGAACAACATTTGTAACAAATTTGGAACATAGGGTAAATCGTTGCTAGGATACATAAAAGGTTGTCCGAGAAAATGTTTATAACATAGGGCGGCAATGGTTGGCATTTTGGAAATTAATCTGTGGGCCGATATTTCTCTGTGTCTTGGGTTTGATATATCAGTTGAGTCGTGATAAAAAGCACTCAATGCTCCAACTGTGCCGATCATAATCGCCATAGGGTGGGCATCATAACGAAATCCTTCAATAAATTTTAATAAACCAGTATTGATTAAAGAATGGGTTGAAATAATACTTTGAAAATCATCTAATTGACCATCATCTGGTAGCTGTCCATGCATTAAAAGATAAGATACCTCAAGATAACTGCTATGTTTGGCAAGCTGCTCAATGGGATAACCTCGATATAATAAAATACCCTTGTCGCCATCAATATAAGTAATAGCACTTTTGCAAGATGCGGTGGACATAAATCCAGGATCAAATGCCAGGGTTTTAGTTTGTGAATAAAGTTTGCGAATGTCGATACACTCTGATCCTAATGTTCCTTGCATAACAGCAAAATCTAAGTCTTGATTTTTGTAGGATAGAGAGATTGAATTTGTCATGATTTGTTTTATACCTATGTAATGAGATCTTTGCATAATTAAAGCACATTTTATAACAACAATAAAATGCACCTATTTTACCAAAAAAATCGTCAAATAGCAGGTTATGCACCTTATTTTTTGATAAAATATGCACTATTTTCTTATTATTCTAAATTGCACTTGAATTATGCAAAGGTCTCATAAAACTTATTATTATCTGTTATTTAAGTTTAATTTGCAAGTTTTTTTATGTCAAGGTCTCTGTTTATATTATTTTTTTGATAATTTCAATAAACATTGCACGTTTGATATTCAAAGCCCCCATGCTAATCAAGTGTGAGTTAGGCACTTGACAATCAATTAATTTTATCGTGGGGTGTTTGCAAAGATGATACAGGGATAATTTAGAACCATCTGTTTTGTGGCTAAACATCGATTCACCACAAAATAATGATCCTAACTGCACTCCGTATAATCCACCGATAAGTTTTTTGTTTTGATATATCTCGTGTGAGTGAGCATAACCCTTATTGTAAAGTTCTTTATAGGCACTTATCATATCTTGATTTATCCAGGTTCCTCCATCATTTTTTCTTTTTATGTGGGCACAAGCATGAATAACATTGTTAAAATTTTGATCTATTTTATATTCATAATCTGCTTTTTTGATAGTTTTTTTTAAACTTTTACTAAGATGAAGATTATCAGGATAGATGATGCAACGTGGATCAGGTGACCACCATAAAATAGGCTCTCCTTCATTAAACCAGGGGAAAATTCCGTGCTGATAAGCATAAATTAATCTTGATACAGATAAGTCACCACCACAGGATATAAGTCCATTGGGATTTCGCAAAGCCAACTTTATATCCATGTGTTTATCAACAGAATCAGCACAATAAATTATAGGTATCATAAATAAGGTTTGATTTATAACAAAGTCTCTTGTATAATATGCAGAAAATTAATTATATGTTTTATGTCCCTACACAAATATAACTTGATAACAGATGAGGCTATTATACATCAAACATATGTCCATATGTTTGTCTATGTTATGCCGATGATTATTTTGTCGCTTGCTGCGGTTAATTTTTTTATTTTTGGCTTTGAAAAGGGTTATGTTTTACTGACTTATATTTTGGCTGTTATAGGAGTGATTTTGTATATTCGAGCGTTAATGAAAAGAATCAAGCATGGATTGATTATAACCTCAAAAAGAACAATAATTCACACTGGAATTTTTTCTAAAAAAATGATTGATATCCGTCATAATAACATTAATATTTGGTTTATCAAGCAAAGTATTTTCGGACAAATTTTTAAATACGGAGATTTAATTTTAACTGTTTCATCAGGTGCTGCGATACACATAAATGGAATCTACAATCCCATCGAGTTTCGCCAAAAAAGTTTACAAATAATTGACAAAATAACACATGACAGATTTTAATTTAGCCCAACAAACACTATTAGACCCTACTGCTTTATCAGTAGATGACTTAACAAACATTCTCCACAGCATGGAAGACCATAAAGTTGATTATAGTGATATTTATTTTCAACAGTCAATATCACAATCTTGGGCATGCGAGGATTCTATTGTAAAAAGTGGAGCATTTGCTATCAATCAAGGTTTTGGCATTCGTGCTATTAACGGTAGCAAAACAGGATTTGCATATAGTGATGATTTATCCTTAAAATCTTTAAAAAAGGCAGCTGCATCCGCCAAAAAAATTGCTAAATTAGGAGGACATAACAAGGTTGCCAAAAAAACTAATAAAAACAAAACTCATAAACTTTATACAAACAACAATCCGATAGATAGCATAGATGAAAAACAAAAAATTCAAATTCTATCAAGAGCCGATAACTTAGCTCGTAGCCTAAATCCCAAGGTTCAGAAAGTAAATGCCTCAATCGCAGCATCCCACGAAACTATTTTATTGATAAATAATAACGGCCAACTACACTGTGATATTCGCCCTATGGTGCGTTTTAATGTCTCGGTAATGTTGCAAGATGGCAACAGAATGGAACATGGTTTTGCAGGTGGCGGTGGCAGATATGATTATTTAAAGCTCCTTGATGAAAAAGAAAATAAAATTGATGGTTTTGTCAAAGATGCTGTGCGTCAAGCCGAGGTTAATTTAGAGAGTGTTGATGCCCCAGCGGGTCAAATGAGTGTGGTTTTAGGTCCTGGATGGCCGGGAGTTTTATTGCACGAGGCAATAGGACATGGTTTAGAGGGAGACTTTAATCGTAAAAAAACATCAACATTTAGCAATAGCATGGGACAAAAAATTGGATCAGATATTTGCACCGTTGTGGATAATGGCACACTCAACAATAGGCGAGGTTCTTTGAATATCGACGATGAGGGCACCACTACTCAAAACACTACTCTAATTGAAAATGGAATTTTAAAAAACTACATGTATGATAAATTAAATTCAAGATTAATGAGGGCAAAATCAACGGGCAATGGCAGGCGAGAATCCTATGCCCATTTGCCCCTACCACGCATGACAAATACCTATATGTTGCCAGGGTTATCAAAACCAGATGAGATTATTCAGTCAGTCAAAAATGGAATCTATGCCGTAAATTTTGGCGGTGGTCAGGTTGATATTACCTCTGGTAAATTTGTTTTTAGTGCATCAGAGGCATACCTTATCAAACAAGGAAAAATTGATTGTCCCATAAAAGGCGCTACCCTAATCGGCGACGGTGCCGAGGTTTTAAAAAAAATATCCATGGTAGCTGATGACTTAAAATTAGATACAGGGGTAGGAGTATGTGGCAAGGATGGTCAATCTGTGCCTGTGGGAGTAGGACAGCCTACTATAAGAGTTGACAGTCTAACTGTCGGCGGCACAAATTTATAAATAATAACAATAATTATGCAAACAATATGTCCGGATTGCGGATACACTTTTAATATAGAAAATAACCAATTAGAGTTATCGGATGGCACAGTAGATTGTCCGAAATGTGAGCATGTGTTTAACTCTTATAGTGGATTAAGCATAAAAGGAGTGGGAACAACTTTTGATACCTACAATAAACTACCTTTTATCATGTTAGTTCTTGTCATGTTAGTTTTGATTCTATTACAAGCATTATATTTTGATTCTAAAAAAATTATCAATTTTATAGGCTTTAAGGATCAAATTAATCCGGTTTGTGAGTTTATTAAATGTCAAAATAAAATAAAACGTGATGTCACAAAAATTAAAATTATATCTCGCGATGTCAAGACTCATCCAGTTAAAAAAAATTCTTTAATAATTGATATTTCAGCAAAAAACACCGCAAATTTTTTGCAACCATTTGCCAGAATGGTAATTAGCATGTCAAATATTCAAGGAGAAGTTATAGCCCAAAGAATATTTTTATCACATCAATATGTGGGACAAAAATTAGCAAACAAAGGCATGGATCCTGATAGGGTCTATAAAATTAAATTACCAATCCAAGATCCCGGAAAAAATGTTTTAAATTTTGAGATAGATTTTATTAAATAAGGTCAGTTATAGTAAAATCATGCTGGTTTTTGAAAATACCAGCAAAAATGATTGCTTTAATGCTGTTTAGGCATAAAAAATTTCTCTCTTGATTTGTGGCTCGGATGAGTGCTGAGTATCTGCATTCCATCACCATCTTCTCCCCCCTCTTTGGCAAAAAGAGCAAATATTTGCCCCGTAGGTTTGGTGTTTATATTGTTTTTAAGCATCACTTGCAAAGCATATTCGTCCGCCTCTTTTTCAAAATATCGCGTATGTCCTGTCTCCAATAACATTACAGGAATAGAGGCAGCAATTTGAGTGGAATTAATAAGATCTCCACCGATAAAAGTTAAAAAAATTGGTAAGATTGATGCTTCTATTACGGCACGCAGAGCATGGCGATGATAAAGATGGCCTATCTCATGAGCTAATACTCCATATAAAGCATCTTCATAATTATCTGTTTTTTTGCTCCACCTTACAAACTCATCGGTAACAATTATTGAGCCATCAGGGATAGCCAAAGCATTGGCACCAATTTTGCCCCCATAGCGAAAATATAATTTAGGGTCTACCGTATTTTCTAATAAAATTCCAGATTTAAGCCTGGCAAAAACCTTTTTAATTTTTAACTGCTCTTTTTTGCTTAATTTTGACTTTTCAAAAACTGTTTTATCTAATACGGTTAAGACATGGGCGCCGATTGTTTTTTGCATCGGCACTGGTAGTTGTTGGGCTATAAAATGAGATGTTTTAGGGATACCATATTGCACAAAAAGCCACACTATCAATGCCCCTATTACAGCAAAAATAATGACAGAGCTTAATGATTTTTCTAAGTTGTGTAAAATATTAGTTTTATCGGTATATTTATTTTGCCAGTTTTGTAGACTCTTGCAGTTTTGACAAACAAACAAAGAGCCATCATCAAATTCAATATTGATATTTGTTCTGCCAATTTGAGGGCTTATTTTTATTTGTTTGCTGACATAGGTTTTGCTTTTGCCATCTGTTGTTTTGACAGATATTGAATCTAATGAAAGCTCAATATCTGCCTCTTTTTCAACAGGGCTTTTTGAGGGAAAATATTTTCCAGTTATTTTGTTTATCATAAAATTAAAACAAGGGGACATGTCCCCTTGTCAGTTAAATAGAATTTTGTATTATTACTCAAAAAAAGCATCACCGAACTCGTCTCCTATCGCACTATCAGTTTGTTTGATGTTGTCTGTTATATCTGATAAATCGCCAGTTATAGCAAGCGAGGCATTAGTCGCACGATATTTTAGCAGTGCCATTTTAAACCACGGCCAAGCAAAACCCAAAGTTATTATCATCAGCAAGCCATAAGTTAGATAAATTTTTAAAAATCCGCCCATCGTGTATTGAGAATTAAATTTATGTTTGTTATCAATATCAGTATTTGGAAAAATAACATTAGGGATAGCAGCTGCAAAATAAGGGATTGATAAAAATAGCAAAAAATAAAAAAAGGCTAATCCTGCTACGGTTAAAGCCAGAGTATCATCCTCTGATAATGTGGTCATTTGTGAAGAAACTGCCACACCGATTAAAACCATAATCAAAATAGCCAGCAATATAAAACCCATAAATTTAAAATAAATTTTATATAATAATCCTGCGGTAGTTTTGTTGTTAAATTTTTTATCACCATAATAAAAATTATTGATAGTGTAGGAAAATTGTTTTTGTAAAAATAACGGCAACAATAAACCACCTGTGATAATCATCAAAGTCCCCCAACCCATAAAAACGCCATAAGCACCACCTACGGTGCCTTTGAAATTAAAACGAACATTACGGTATCTCATCATCCGTGCATTAAATCGCAAAGATTTGTAATATGCCCAAGGAAACAACAAAAATAAAATAGCAGTAAATCCCAAACTTTCAAGGGGATAAAACTGGGTTGCTACAACATAAAGAACAAAAAACAATAAAACAAAAATACGAGATTTAAAAATCATCATCCCAGTTGCCAGATAATCAAAGTGATTTTGTTGATAGTTAAAGTTTGAGTAGATATATCCGGTTGTGCGAACCTTAGCCCAAGCACTATAAATTCCTAAGGTTAAAATTGACAAAACAAGATTTACAATCCAAATTTTAAAATACTCACCGCCTTGTCCATTAAATTTAAAACTATGAAATGTTAAATCTTTGGAATTATCATTCATTGCGATTCTCCAAAACTAAAAATTATAACACAAAAATTAAATACAAAAAGACTATTTTCATCCAAAAATATTCGGTTGAGACCTTTGCATAATTCAAGCACAATTTATAAAACACACTATTTTCTGTATTCTCTAAACAGCACTTGAATTATGCAAAGGTCTTTTTATGTCTCTATGGAAGATGTGGCACAAAGTCCAAAACCGTGGCATTGATACAAAAACGTCTGTTGTTGCCCTCATCAAATACATGCCCCAAATGAATGCCTGATATTTTTGCTACAACTTCAATCCGTTTCATTCCATAGCTATCATCTATTTTTTCAATAGTTGCCCCATCAACAGCTTTATAAAAAGGCGGATCCCCATCATAAGTGCAACACTCCAATAGGTTAAAAGGATATAATAAATCACTTTTTAACCTATCAAAATTAAGGAGTGATTATATGAAACAATATATCCAGTTAACCTGTGA
>QNFE01000052.1 GCA_003645455.1 Gammaproteobacteria bacterium
CAATAAAATGCACCTATTTTGTCAAAAAACTCGTCAAATAACTAGTTATTTTCCTCATTTTTTAACAAAATATGCGCTATTTTCTTATTATTCTAAACCGCACTTGAATTATGCAAAGGTCTCAATAAATTCAAAATTGATTTTTTTAAAAGTTTTATAAGCAAATTCTAATATTTATATAACTCATTGATTTTAAAACTAATAATATTTTTTTTGCAAAATTATCGGTAAAAATAATAACAAAATTTTGATTTTAATTAACTTTTTTGTTAAAATTAAAAACACCAAATGGTAAGTATAGGGTTTTTCCTTATATCTTTTTTTTTAAACTTAAATCCTTAAAGGAGGATAATATATGAAAACAAGAAGAATTATTAAATTGTCTCTTGTGGTTGCATCAATGAGTTTTGCAGGAGCAAGTTTTGCAGGTGGAGCAAGCGGTGCGATGTTAGGCAATACATGTGCAGGTTGCCATGGCACCAACGGCAATAGTTTAGGTCCTGCAACACCATCAATAGCAGGTATCTCCAAAGACTATTTTGTCGATACTATGCAAGCCTATAAAAAAGGCGAGCGTCCGGCAACAATTATGACAAGAATTGCCAAGGGTTATTCAGATGGCGACATTAAACAAATGGCAACTTTTTTTGCTGGCATAAAATTCAAATCAGGCGCCCAAAAAGCTGACTTAGCCGCTGCCAAACGAGGCAAAAAAATTCATAAAAAATATTGTGAAAAATGTCACGAAAATGGTGGGACTTCATCTGAAGACGATGCTGGTATCTTAGCAGGACAATGGAAGCCATACTTACAATATACTATGGCAGACTTCCAAGCAGGACGAGAAATGCCGAAGAAAATGAAAAAGAAAATGAAAGCATTGCATAAGAAAAAAGGCGATAAAGGATTGAACGATTTGTTTGAATTCTATGCCTCTCGTAAATAACCATAATAATATATTAAGGAGAAAATAAAAATGAATAAAATTAACAGAAGAAGTTTTATCAAAACGACAACTGCTGTTGCAGCCACCTCCACAATGGCAACTTTCAGCCCATTTGCGATCGGTGGTGCAACCAAAAAAGTTGTAATTGTCGGTGGTGGTATAGGTGGTGTGACCGCTGCTAAGTATATAAAAATGTTAGATTCAAAAGTTGATGTAACAGTTATTGAGCCTAATAAAAACTACTATACTTGTTTTATGTCAAACGAAGTTTTATCAGGTCACAGATCAATCGATAGCATTCGTTTTGGTTATGATGGTTTGAAAAAACGTGGAGTTAATATAGTCCACGATGCAGTCAATGCAATCGATGCTAAGGGGCAAGTTGTTAAAACCGCAGGTGGCAAGAGCTTTGCCTATGACCGTTGCATAGTATCACCTGGTATTGACTTTAAATGGGATACCATCGGAGGTTATGATGCCAATGTAGCAGAAAGCATTCCTCATGCTTATAAAGCAGGACCGCAAACGGTAACTCTTCGCAAGCAATTAGAATCTATGAAAGATGGCGGAGTATTTCTTATGTGTCCTCCACCAAACCCTTTTCGTTGCCCGCCAGGACCATATGAGAGAGCATCTCAAATAGCCAGTTATTTTAAAGCTAAAAAACCAAAGTCTAAAATTTTAATTCTTGACCCTAAGGATAAATTTTCAAAATTTGGTCTGTTTATGGATGGATGGAAACGTCACTATGGTTATGGCACAGATAACTCAATAATTAAATGGGTGAAAGGTGCAGAAGGTGGTAAAATTGAAAGTGTCGATCCAAAAACCAAAACAGTGCAAGGTGAGATGGATCCATTCAAAGCAGATGTTATAAACATTATTCCAGCTCAAAAAGCCGGCAAGATTGCTTTTGTTGCAGGTTTAACAAATGATAAAGGATGGTGTCCGATTGAAGGCAAAACTTTTGAATCCAAAAAACATAAAAACATTCATGTAATAGGAGATTCAGCTGTGGCAAGCCCTATGCCAAAATCAGGATATGCTGCCAATTCTCAGGCAAAAGTATGTGCCGCAGCCGTGGTAGCCCTCTTAAATGGTGGCAAGACTCCGCATCCATCGTATGTTAATACTTGTTATAGTGTTATTGCCCCGGGCGATGGAATCTCTGTTGCTATGGTTTATGACTATAAAGATGGCAAAATAGTAAAAGTCAAAGGATCAGGTGGTTTAACTGGCAAATATGATAAAAAAACCAGAGCAAGAGAAGAGCAATACGCTCACTCTTGGTTCAACAATATCACCAACGATATTTTTGGCTAATATTTTTTATTATCAAAACAAAAAAGCGACTCAATTGAGTCGCTTTTTTTTGAAAAAAAATTGTTTTGTAATCTGACATTATGTTATCTTGTAATTTTTAATAAAAATTAGATAATTAGTATGAAAAAAACAACCACTCTCAATAATTTTTTTGCTAAATTGCCTGATGTTTTGCGACCCTTTAAGTGGCTGATAATCGTGCTTTATATTGCCACAACTGCTTTTATGTTATATGGAGTATTGGCAAAATTTCAAATTGATATGTCACTTGAATCATGGTTTAATGAGGACGATAAATCCAAACAAGCTTTGAATTTATATCGACAGGAATTTGGCTCTGACGATGGTGTTTATATCGTTTATAAACCAAAAGATGGCAATATTTTTTCAACAAAATCAATTCAAACTTTAAAAAAATTTCATCAAGAGTTAAACACTGCCAGATTTAACAACAAAGAAAATAATTTATTAAGCAGGATTGAAAAAATTGATTCTCTTATCAATATCCGTTATCAAAGCTACCAGAATAATGACATTATAACCGCCGAGTTAATCGGCAAAAAACAATTTTCAAACCCGTCTCAAATAAACAAGATTAAAACCATAGCTGCCACCCAAAAAAATTTTAAATTAGCATATTTTTCATCTGATTTTCAATATGGCGGAGTTCGTATAAAAACTGATTTTGGCACCGTCATCAAACAAGACGAAATTCCAACTAACAATAAAAATCAATTAGCAAGTGATAGTTTTGATTTTACCCAGTCGGATAATGAATCTAAAATAATCTATGAAAAAACTCAAATGGATGAGTATTTAGATTTTATGAAACAACTTCGTCCGATAACAAAAAAATATCCACATTTTGATTTTTATTTTACAGGCAATGCACCGTTGATGGAATTTGCTATGGAGACTATGGATCAAGCATCATATTTAATAGGAATAATGATTCTGGTTGTGATTGCCCTATTGTGGCTTTTATTTCACTCGTGGAGTGCTGTTTTTTGGCCCATTGTGGTTGTTATGTCTTCGGCATTTTGGACGATAGGTTTGCTCTCTCATTTTGGAATTATTTTCTCAACTATGGTGAGTTTGAGTTTTATGTTAATCCTATCGGTCGGAATTGCAGATTGCGTTCATGTTTTAAGCAGTTATATAAATTTCAGACAAAAAGGACACGAGCATAAAACTGCCATATCTTATGCTTACAAAAAAACAGGAATGGCAATTTTTTTAACAACAATTACCACCATGCTTGGGATGGGAGCATTAACTGCAACTAATATTCCTCATATTGCGGTATTTGGTGTAAGTTCAATGTTTGGCGTGGCTATGGCTTTTGTTTTTACTGTTATCGTTTTGCCAATTTTTATTGATCTTTGGCACCCTATTAAGCAAAAACAACAACAAAATAAAATATCACAGATAACTTTAATTTTACAAAAATTTTTAAAACTAATTCCTGCTTTTACCAACAATCATAAATACCCCATTATTATCATTTATGTTTTGATTTTTATTGTTTTTATTTATGCGATGAAATTTATCAAGGTGGATTCAAATTTTGCTGAGCTTACCAAAGAAGGCTCGGTTCTACGTCTTACTTATGATATAATTGACAACAAAATGATGGGCGGGCAAAATATGGAGATTTATTTAGATTTTAACCAAGATGATGCGATTAAAAATCCGCAAATATTGCAAAAAATAGATAAATTATCCGTAGATTTAAAAACAAAATATCCTCAATATGTTGTAAAAACCTTTGCTATTAGTGATTATATCAAAGAGACTTATAAAACTTTGAATCAAGGAGATGATAACTTTTACAAAATCCCTCAAAATCATAAATTAACAGCACAATTATTATATCTGTTTGATAGCTCAGACCCTAAGATGCGACAAAATTTGGTAAATGATGAATATTCTAAAACCCACATATCCGTGATGTTAAAAAATGCAGGCTCTTATGAATATACTCAATTTTTTAAAAATACCCAACAAATGATAGAAAACTTATTTAATGATGTTAAGCAAGATTATCCGGAAGCATCTTTGAATGTTACAGGATCATTAGCTTTGATGATGGAATTATTAGACCGAATGAGTTGGATGCAAATTAAAAGTTTTTTATTAGCCTTAGGACTGATAAGTATTTTATTGATAATTACCTTAGGCTCAACTTATGCAGGACTTATCTCAATTATCCCTAATTTATTGCCTGCTATCTTCACTTTTGGATTGATGGGATTGTTATCTGTGCCACTTGATACGGATACATTATTGATAGCACCGTTAATAATAGGAATTGCAGTTGATGACACTATTCACTTTATGAATCATTATAAAAATTCATGGTATAAAACAGGTGATGTTGATTTATCAATTAAAAACACCATTAACGAGGTGGGGCAAGCTGTAACTTTTACGACCCTTATTTTGGGGGTAGGATTTTTTATGTTATCGTTCTCGGATTATTTGGGTTTGGCAAAAACTGGTTATTTTGGCTCTTTGGCAATTTTTGTTGCCCTGTTGACTGATTTATTATTATTACCTGCTTTGATGAAAACCCTTAAACCAGATTTAGGACGAGAAAAATGGCTAACTCAAAACAAAGTTGCATAAATTTTAAAATTAGATTATCATCTATTATTTTTTACTTATAGGAAAAAATGAAAACAATTATATTTATCACAACACTACTATTAAGCATTAACTCATACTCGCAAACAGCATTGCAAATTATGCAGCAGGTTGATGATTTATCGGTTGCCTCATCAAAATCAAATTATAGCATCGCAAAAATGATAACCTGCAAAACTCAAACCAATAAACAAAAATTAAAATGCACGAATAAACCAAGAATAAAAACCTTAGAAACTCTGGGGATCCAAACTGGCAAAAATAATAAAGACAGCAAAGCATTATTTATTTTATTATCTCCTCCCAAAGAGGCAGGAGTTGGAATGTTAAACTTCTCTTATGACGATAAAACCCGTGATAACGAATCTTATTTATACCTATCCGCCTTAGGTGAGGTAAAGAGAATGGTAACCCGTGCCTCTGATAACGAAGAACCGATAAGTATTTTCGGCTCTGAATTTAGCACCGAAGACTTAGAGAATAATAAAGTTAATAATTATGACTACACAATGGAGCAAGACACGGAATTAAATAACATAAAAGTATGGCAAATTAACTCAATTCCTAAAAAATATCATCGTCTCAAAACAAGATATAACAAATCAATAAGTTGGATTGATAAAGAAAAACTAATTCCTTTAAAAGTGCAAACTTTTGACAACAACAACAAACAATATAAAATTTTTTATTTTGATAAGATTAAAAAAATAAATGGTTTTTGGATGGCAACAGTTATAAGAGTGGTAAATTACAAAAACAACAGAATGTCGCAATGGTCGCAACAAAACTTAAAGATGAATATGCCAATAACAGAGCAGATGTTAAGCCCTCGGATGCTCACCGATAATGTATTTAGAGAAAAACAACTTGATAAAATTCGCCAATATAAAAATTAATTTTTGTTTTTTGTTGATATCTTTTTTTGTCATTTTGCCGATAACTAATGCAGAAATTCAAGAATTTGATTTTGATGAAGAGACAGATTCCGATGATATAACAAAAAAAGCAAACAAAACCAAAAACTGGACTTTGAGTCTTTCAAGTTATTATGGTGAAAATGATGATGGGATTTATATCAAACGAGCGATGGCAGGTTTTAAAATCTCAGATAAAATCAATCAAAATGTTTTTTTTAAATTGGGTTTAAATGCCAATTATTTTAACGAAGATGATTTTTCTTATCCGCCCAAAAATCAACCAGAATGGGGAGAGAGCTGGTTGCAACACAAAGTGGGGACAAAATGTTCGGCAAAATGGGGCAAACAAAATATCAGCTGGGGTGAGGTAGATACCACAGGTGCTTTAAATATCATAACTCCCAACGATTACACGAATATTTTTACCACAGATTTTGCAACTTTAAAAAATATACCATGGAGCATAACTGCGGATTGTTACATGGGAAAAACTCAAATTAAAACTTTTATAAGTCCCAAAGCGCAGGTCAATATTTATTCAAAAGAAGATTACAACACCAAACTTTCAACAGAATATGGCAGTAAAATCCTCTATCAAGATACAGCTACAACCTATGGTTTATATCTTGCCAAATTATATGAAAATGATAAAAACTTGCAAAACGAATATTTGGATTTCAACTTAATAGGTTTTAGTTATTCACAAAATAAACAAGGGTGGGTTTATAAAACAGATATTTCATACCGTGATAATGTGTCAATAATAAACTCCACAAAAACAGCCCCAAGATTAGACTTATCAATAGGAGCCGAGCATTTAACAGCGAACCTACACCAGTTTACCATAAGTTTATGGGCGGCAAAATATCAAGGATTAGAACAGGAAAACACCAAAGCTCAACAACCTCTTAGCATTATTCAATGGCAAAAAGAATATCAAGAATTATCAATAACCCCGAGCGTTTTATGGCTTTATCTAAGAGAGCCTGAAATAACTCTTGGCAAGATTGCCCTTATATACAATTATAACGATTATATAAGTTATGATATTTCATATAGCAAAAGCCACAGCGATATAAAACCCAACCCCATAAGCCAAAACACTATCACAATGATAGGCGTAAATGCTGTTTTTTAAGAAGTTTTTATTTTTACCTGCTCGTGCAGAGACTGCGAAATAACTAAATTTTATATTTTTACCGAACCAAAAAAACCCGTCATAACGAGGCGGACGAGAACAATTCATAGTTGATAATTGAGAATGGATAATTAAGCACCCCACAAAACCAAAAAACCCGTCATAACGAGGCGGACGGATAAAGCGAGGTAAGACAATTAATAATCCGCCGTGGTTATCTTTGTGTTATTATCCGTTCACTACGATGAGATCGCCACGTTCGCAAACTCACTCGCGATGACGGATTAGGTAAGGATTAGGATTGCTCGCTTCGTTCGTAATGCTTCACTATCGCTTGTTATGACGAAGTTTTTTTATTTATTGGTTTTATGTCGATTCAGCAATCGGTTTTCAGTTGCACCATTTTTACCTTCAATGTCAGCCACCTCTTCCATTTTTATGTCTTTGGAAGATATTTCAATAAAATGATTAAAGCAAAGAGATAAAAATAAATTTAGTTAGTTTATCATTTTCTTAACTTTTTGTGGTGGTTTTTTAAATAAATATCAGATTGCCCCAACAACTTATCTAATTTTTCTTCATAACTGTGATAACCTAAATATTCATACAGTTCAGCTCGGCTTTGCATATTTTTAACATCATTTTTTTGGTCGCCGTCTTTTAGAATAGTTTTATAAGTCATCTCAGATGCGGCAGCGGCGGTGCGAAAGGCAGATAATGGGTATAACACCATCTCAACCCCTGCTTCAAATAATTCTTTTTTATTAAATAATT
Organism: Gammaproteobacteria bacterium; assembly: GCA_003645455.1. Lineage (GTDB taxonomy): Bacteria > Pseudomonadota > Gammaproteobacteria > QNFE01 > QNFE01 > QNFE01. The sequence continues at coordinate 7,745 of QNFE01000052.1, forward strand.
CGGTGGCACCAAATTCGGTAATGTTTGCTAAAATTGGTTTATTGATGGCTTGGCTTAATTTTTGATATTGTGCTAAACTTGTAAAAGCCTCAGGGAATATCATATCAGCACCTGCTTCTATATATTGACAGATCCTATCAATGGCAGCATCCAAACCCTCAACTGCCAAACTATCTGTGCGAGCCATTATACAAAAATCCTCATCAGATCTGGCATCGGTGGCAGACTTTATTCTATCTACCATTTCAGAGCTTGTAACGATAGATTTGTTGGGGCGATGACCACATCTTTTTTGTCCTACTTGATCTTCCATATGCACGGCGGCGACCCCTGATTTTTCCATCTGTTTGATGCATCGGGCAATATTAAATGCCCCGCCAAAACCTGTATCAATATCAACCAACAAAGGCAAATCTGTGGCATCTGTTATTCGATTGGCATCAATTAAAACATCTTGCAATGTAGTAATCGCTAAATCCGGCACACCTAGCGAGCAGGCTGCGACCCCTCCTCCTGATAAATACAGTGCTTTATGCCCTATTTTCTCTGCCATAATAGCACTATAAGCATTTACTGCTCCGACAATTTGTAAGGGTTTATTATCTGTTATGGCTTGTTTAAATTTTAATCCAGGTTTCATAGGTTTTACCAAAAATTTGAAGTTAAGAATAAGTTAAGAATTTTGCATAAATTATATGCTAATTATAAGGCATATATTATCACACACCAACCAACAAAATCAAAACAAAATATTTCTTTGGGAGTCTCTGACAACAAAAACACAATAATTCAACGTGTTCTTGCCAATAAATTTAAAGCATCGGTTGGCTCTTTTTTCATAGAATCTTGTAATATTTTCAACAATTCAAAAATATCAAATTCCAAAATTTCAGCATATTCAATCATCTCAATAAAATCCAACCGCCTGTCGCCGGTTTCAATTTTGCCAATCAAAGAATGCACCACCTCCATTTTATCACTTAGGGCTTTTTGAGATAACCCCAAATTATGCCGTGCCGCTATCAAATGCTCTCTTATCAACACATGCTCATCGCTAAAAACAGATTTACGAAACTTTTTATAAACTTTCATTGCACCTATTTTAGGGGTATGCTATCATACCCCATTTTTAGGTGTGCGAAAAACGACAAGCTTGTCGTTTGGGTATTTTGACAAAGTTTGCATTATCATAGTGATTTTACTTTACACAAAAATCTATAGTTCAACACTCTTGCTATAGATTTATATTTTTAATTAGAGTGTATTTTTTTAAGGAATAAATTATGAATAAGTGTTCTATTGGTTTAGTAATAATTGTGGCTATTTTACAGATGTCAATAACAGGATGCAGTGCCACAGGCAAAAAATTTTCTAACTTTGAAAAAATAGAAAACAATAAATCCACAGTATATTTTTATCGTTTAAGTCCTTCATTAGGTCCATTTACCCCTCGCAGAATAACCGAAGAAGTATTTAAGGACGGAAAAGATGTTTATGTGGTGGGAGGAGAAAAAAAATATAGAAATATTGGCAAACTCAGAGATGGTTCATATTTTTATAGTGTTTTTGCTCCTGGTGAGTATTTATTTTCTGCACACCATTTTTTTAATTCACAAAAGTTTTTATTAAAAAAGAATTCAATCAAATGTTTGAGACTTGACATCATGTTATTAAGCTCTTCTTTGAAAGAGGTTGACAAGAAAACTTGTTTAAAAGAAATTAAAACAACTAACAGAATGACAAAAGATGACCAAGAGGCCTTGTTGTATTGATTGTTTGCCTACACAACATCTAATTAGAAATCCTTAAACTCTATCATTTGATGTGTGTTTTAGGATGTTTATTATTAAATTTAGGAGAAATTATGAAAATTATTACAACATTATTAGCATTGCTTTTTTATGGCATTCCAGTCTATGCAGAATTAGACACAACAGGTAAAATTTTATTACAAGGTGAATTGTTGGTAGGTTTAAATGGTAAAAATGAAAAAGTAGGTGAAGGGTGCAGAGGAACAATTTTGTTAGGAGAGTGTCAAGGTAGCACAGAAGCTATCAATATAAGTGCAGGAGAGGGCTTGGGTGTCTTTGCAACTATTGGTTATGGCATACTGCCTAAATTAGAAGTTGATGTAAGTTTAGGGCAACAAAATAGCACATTAAGCCCTGCTGTTGAAGATGCCAGCGGTTCTTTTAGAAGAGATATATTTCTTTTTACTGCTAAATATAAAATTCCGCTAAACAACACCGAGCAATTAAAATTAGGTGGTGGCATTGGGTTTTATAACAATGCAAAAATGGATTTGGATTTTAAAAAAATCAATGGCGACCGTTATGTAGTGGACTATGAAAATACCACAGGTTACCACCTGACTTTTGATATGGAAAGTCTTATAAACCATAATCTTTCATGGACTGTTGGTGTCAGATATTACATTGTAGATTATACCGCAAAAAAAGCAACAATAAACAACCAGCCAGCAGTGCTAACTTCTGAAAAATTCAAAACAATGGATGGAACAGGGCTTGGCATAGGTCTTTCATTGTTATATTATTTGTAGTTGTGCCAAAAAATACAGACAACATAAATGCAAAAGTAGAAGAACACCATCTAATGGTTGAGGAGGTGTTAGGTGGTATGGATATAATGATAAGTCAATTAGAAAGACGAATAACCAATATTGAAAGAACATTAGGCATCAAAACGGTGGATTCAAAAAATCAAATAAATATTTTGCAAGAGCGGATTGAAAGTATCAACAAAGAGCATGGTGAGGGGTTTGACTTGGGTTTTAATAAGATTAAAAATTCATGATAATAAATAACAGCCGTATTGAAAAACTACGAGATAAATACTCATCTTACAGTGGTGCAGACTCATTGATTAGGTTTTGCGATGCTTATAAAAAATACAGCATATCAAAAAAACAGTCATTGATTGATTTAATGCTGGTGTCTGTTAATCTGACTCCTGCTATATTCGACGATATAACAAATATTGATCCTTTACTTCAACAGGCAATCACAGAGACTAATCCGAATTTTGACACATCATCATTTTTTAACTTCTCTGATAATGAAATGATGGGAATAATAAACTCGGCAAAGGGTAAGTATTTTGAGTATCTGGTAACTGACAAATTAAATTCAGGTGAGGCAGTAGGTGATGTAATGTTGCCAGATGGCTATCAGGCAGTTATGGCAACAAGTGCCACTCAAGCTGGTTGGGATATACAAATTGTAGACCAAAACGGCTATGTTGCTGATTATTTGCAATTAAAAGCAACCGATAGTTTAGGTTATATAAATGACACCTTAGAAAAATACCCAGATATAACTATTCTTGCCACAGATGAGGTGGCAAATCAGGCAGATGGTTTGGTGTTAAACTCACAAATTAGCGAAGAGTCTTTAACGCAACAGGTAAATAATGCGGTTGATAACCTTGATGAGTCGTTAATTGGCAGTTTTATGGATGCTTTTAATCCTTTGCTGCCATTGGTGATTATTTTGGCAAGCGAGGGTTATAACCTATCAGTTGGCAAACAAAGCCTTGATATTGTTTTATCAAGTGCTTATGACCGTGCTGAACGTTCTGTATTTGCTGGTGGCACAGGTGCATTGGTGTATGCCTTAGGTGGTGGTTTGCTTTCAATCCCAGCAGTTTTTATTGGTGGTGGTTTGTATGATTACTATGCAGAAAATGCTCTATCATCATACAGTTTTGAGAGAGCCACCTCAAGACTGAAAAAATATCGTATATACCAACAAGAACAAATTTTAAATAGGGGGAATTATGGGCTTGCTTTCTGAGATTTTAGATGCTGTGGTAACTGCTGCTTCAACCATAGTAAATGCGGCTATTGAGGCGACTGTCAAAATTGTTGATAGTGCGACAACAGCTTGGGAGGAGTATCAAAAAAAACAGGAACGAGATAGACTACCAGAGCCTGAGAGGCAAAAAGAAATTGCCACTGACAAATTGATTGAAATAAATAATGAAATATTTCGTATTCGTGATAGATATTTGAACAACAGAATGTCTGCTAACGACAAAAAGAGGTGGCATTTTTTAAACAACACAAGAAATGAACTTATAAATACTATTAACAATATGGGGGAAGTTTTAGTTTCAAAGGAAATAAGCAAACAACCTAATGCTTTTGAAGGAGTCGTAATTGATACCAACAAAGCTCATATATTTCAAGGACAAGTTGGAGTCTCTATGTCTGGTAAAAGATGTCCTGTTTGCAACAGAAATATGATAATTCAATGGAATAATAATCTAACAACAGCAAACCCCAATAATTTTTTTTGGGGTTGCACTGGATGGTATTTTAAATTACCCAATGGCAAACAATCTTGCGTTAAAAAACTATCAGTAACTAACGCAGATTTAAGTATATTTGCCAGAACAGATAATGATGAGGCAAAAACAGGCAACGAACTACTTACAGCTCTAACATTAGAGCCAGAATCTACAAAAATTATCACAGGGCGTATGGATGGAATTGAATCTGACCAGCGAAACCAAAAAAGAGGATCTAAAGATTATAGATGCCCCGTTCATGGTGAAGAGTCGGTGTTAAGAAAAAAGCAACAACCTAATCCGCAAAAAGGTTTGTTGGATTATTACTATTTAGCCTGCCCTCATCGCGAACAAGGATGTGATTTTGTAGTAAAACTAAAATCAGCCATGCAACTATCAACTTTTTTAAGAAAAGAAACAGGAAGCGGAATACTCTAATGATTTTAAAAACAAAAAAGAAAAAGATGTGTTATTATACCTTGCTAAGAGGTTAAAACAAATATCCAAAAATTCAAATGAATTTAAAAATAATATGTTAATGTTAGAGACATTATCAGGCAATAGGAATTTAAAAAATATTTTTATAGAGGTGGAAAAAATGTTAAGTGTAATTGATTGGGAAAATTTACCGAGTTATGCAATAGGAATGGAGAAAGGTATGGAGCGAGGTATGGAGCGAGGTGCTTATGAAAATGCTATAACTATAATCACAAAATATAACTTAGACCCTGCTACTGTGGCAAAAGATTTTAATATATCCTATGCAGAGCTTCGCAAAAAATTAGATAATTAGACTCAAAATGAAATTTGGTATTTTTTACAAAATTTGCCAAAAAATGATGTGCAAATTGTTCGATCAAAAAGGACATTAGATAACTACACACAAAAAGAAAAATGTATGTGATGAAACTAGCATTTTTGACAAGTTTCAAATAAATTTTGATAATTTTAAATTTGACAGAGAAAAAGCCAATGCCAGAAATTAGTCGTTTTTATGGAATTATTATCAGAATTTTTAGCATTGATAATGAACATCCGCCTGAACACATTCATATAAAATATAACGAATATGAGGCTGTGATGGAGCTTAAAACTTTAAATATAACAGAAGGAAGTTTGCCAAAAAAAGCAAAACTATTAGTCAGAGAGTGGGCACAGTTACATCAAAAAGAGATGATGGTTATGTGGCAATCACAAAACTTTCATAAAATAGAACCATTGGAGTAAAAAAATGAAATTAGTAAGTTTTAAAAACATCAAAGATTATCATTTTTCTTTAAAATTTGAAAATAATTTTTTTAAAGATAAAAACTTAGAAAAACTGATTAAAAACAAAGTTAAAATAACTGACCTAAAAACTGCCAAAATAAATACAGAATGGGGTTGTTTGGAATTTAATAATGGCAAAATAGATATAGAACCTGCCACACTATATAAATTTTGCACTCAAAACTAATTTAAAAACAAACAACATTAACACAGAATTTTTTAAAAAGTTGCTGTCGTCATTTGCTCAACAGAAACATCAGGTAATTTAGCACGTTTTTTGGCATGCTCCAATGTCATATTAACAATATCACCATTTTCATCCAAATCAACATAAACATTTTGGGATATTTCTTTGGTCTCTTTGATTAAGTTAGATGAAAATTCCATCAAATAAGTTAGATGAAAATTCCATCAAAGCTGTATCTGTGTCTGTAAAATCTTTAATATTCATAAAATAAAATCCTTGAGGAGCCTTTATCAAAAATTGGATTGTTTATCGCACTTTTTCAATTAGTGTATTTTGTACAAATTGATTTAAACTTTGCCCTGAATGTTTGGCGGATAGAAATATTTTTTTGTGCACATCAGGTCTTAATCGCAAGCGAATATTGCCTGAAAATGTTTTTTGTGGTTCAATGTTTTTCATG